>JBBSYU010000026.1:0-9966 GCA_038045105.1 Nanobdellota archaeon
CAGCAACCAATACCATTAATATCATCAAAATTACAACAAATATATTAGCTTGCGCTGAAGTGTTTTTCCCCTTCATATTATTATAATTTCCATATTGTGAAGATTTACTTCTGAAATTGAACAATTGAAAATCTTTTTAAGATTTTTATATTCCTGAAAATCCTTGCTTTATTTCTCCAAGATTTTGCAAAATATAATTATGCATTCTTTGTATAATAATCTCCTGCATTCCTTCTTTTAGCAGTCCGTTGCAGAATAACAAGGTTTTTTCAGGATATTCTCTGCTTCCCTTATTAATAATGCATTTCATTTCTCTTCTCTGCAATTTTTCAATATCTATTGTTCCTTGTTTTATCTTTAATAACTTGACTTTGATATTGCAGTCAGTTTTGCCATAAATTCCTGTAATCTTATACTGCCAGGAAGCCTGGCTGTCTTCTCTAATCCAGGAAACTTTTTTGCACCTGTCAATTGCATTAAAAAAACATATTTCATCATTGCAGATTTTATAATAAAAAAGCAAGAAATATCCAAACACTGCAATTAGGATAATAATTACTAGTATAATAAAGATAATTAAATTTCTTTCAGAGAAATTAGTTTTAGCTAAGTTTGCACTAGATTTTTTCACGCCCTTTTCCATAGATAAATAAGAATAAATCAATATTTAAAACTTGTGAAAAAGTTTTAAATTTTGGTATTGTATATTTATTAGTAATGCATAAAATTTAGAATATGAGACATCTGTCGATTGTTATGGCATCTGTATTTACTATCTTTTGTCTCTCACAAACATTTTAATCTGCTCATAAACATTTTATCAATTTGTTGCATTACCAATATACTGCCAATATTATATCACAAAAACCCATAGAAACTTTTATAAACACCCCTGTTATAGAAATATTGTATTGAGAAATAGATAATTATGAATGATTATCTTTGACAATCACATATCATATTCATTCGAAAAGTTAGATAAGGTTAGAAGATTGAAAGATTAAGGATATAAGATTATTAAAAGAAAAATAAAGATTAGGTCTATTTCTTAGAAAACTAAACATAAAATAAAGGTTCAAAAAACCATAAAAGTTTTTTGAAACAAAAAATCCCTTTAAGGGATTTTGAGTGATCAGGAATTAAAAATTCCTGACATCCTGAGAATTTAATAGAAATTCTCAGTCCTTTAAATTTCCCGAAAGGGAGAGGAAATTCAAAGTGGCAAAAATAAGCCCAGTATCAATAAAATACATAATCCATGCTAAATTTGAGGCAGAAGGAGCAATTGAAAAACCAGACATAATCGGAGCTATATTTGGGCAGACAGAAGGGCTTTTAGGTGATGATATGGAGATGAGGGAATTGCAAAAATCAGGCAAAATAGGCAGGATTGAAGTTAATACAAATTATGAGGGTGGAAAAACAACCGGAGAAATAGAAGTTCCAAGTGCAATGGACAAGACAGAAACAAGCATAATTGCTGCTGCTCTTGAAACAATTGAAAGAGTAGGCCCAAGTGACACCCATATTGAAGTTGAAAGTGTTGAAGATGTAAGAGGAAGCAAAAGAGACTATATTCTTGAAAGAGCAAAAAAATTAATGGAAAAATTAGGAGATGGTGGGAGTGAGATGAGCGAGATGACTTCTGAGATAAAAGATTCAGCTAAAATATCAAGAATGCAAACCTATGGAATTGAAAATCTTCCATCAGGAGATGTTTCTGGAGAAGAATTAATAATTGTTGAGGGGAGAGCAGATGTTATTAATCTACTGAAAAATGGAGTTAAAAATGCAATTGCAATGAATGGAACAAAGCTTCCTGAATCAATAAAAGAATTAAGCAGGGAAAAACCTGTTGTTATTTTATTTGTTGATGGGGACAGAGGAGGAAATCTTATAATCAAAAATGTTGTTGAAAATGCAAAAGTTGATTTTATTACAATGGCTCCTGAAGGAAAAGAAGTTGAAGAATTAACAGGAAAAGAAATCTTGCAGGCTTTAAGAAAAAAAGTTCCTGTCTCAGAATATACTGGAAATCAAAGAACAAGAGGAGTTCAGAGATATGACAGAGGAGACAGAAGAGAAGGCAGTTATGAAAGACCTGAAAGAGAAAGAACAAGTTATGAAAGAGCAAATTATGATAGAGCTCCTGCCCCTGCTTCAACACCTGTTGAAAAAAAAGCAAGAGAAATAAAAAAAATGACTTCAAAAGAAAAAGAAGCAATAAAAAATGAGGTTGAGGAACTGACAGGAACAAAGGGTGCTGTAATTTTTAATGAAAAACTTGAAAAAATAAGGAAAATTCCCATTGGAAGATTAATTGGATTAAGATTAGATGAAGAGCCTTATGTTATTGCAATTGATGGAACAGCAACGCCAAGAATAATTGAAGCCTGCGAGGAAATTAGATGTCATAATTTGATTGCAACTAATTTTGTCTATTCTAACACAGATATTAATCTTGTGAGCATGTAAAAAAAGATTAATATATGTGGAATATTTTTGACATAACTTTTTATAAAAAGTTAATTCTTTAGTTAAGTTTTCTTTCTAAGAAAAGTTATCTGATACAAATATTAATTTAGTGAGCATGTGAATTCTTGAGAAGTTTCAGTAATGTAAATATCTGATGAGTTGTGTAGGAGAAGTATTAAATTATTGAATCAGAAGCTTTCTAAAATCAACAGAAGCCATAACTTGTTTTATTAACATTACCAATACTTCATGATTTAACATTTTCAGAAATTTTGGTATTCAGTTTAGAAAATCTTCACCCTTTTTAAACTTTATTCTCCTCAAGAATACATTAAAATATCAATAAAAAACTTTAAATACCCTTATTGTTAAATAAGATTATCTTCAAATCCTTCAAATAATCGGGATTTGAACGAGACAGAAAAAATAATATTTTTTCTGTAAATAAAAAATGGGGTTAAAAATGTCTGACGATGATTTTGATGATGAGGAAGATATCCTCAATGTTCTCGAAGACGAAGAATAATCTTTTATTTTCCGGAAAAATGTAAATTTTTACGGCCCAGAAAATCTAAAAGATTTTTTAGGGTTTTTTCTTTTTAAAAATATTTCTAAATCTATTTTTTATCTAGCAAATTTTCCATTAACAAAAAATTACTATTGATTTCAATTCTTTTACAAACAGGTTTATCATTTTTATAATAAATTTTTTTAACTCCTGCACCAGGCTTTGAGCTTATAAACCTGTAAGTTCCATCTACAATTTCAATTGCACAATTATCATCAAGTCCAATTCCAATACCTGGTGTTGTTTTCATTATTTTAGCTAATCCTTCGTCCCTATGAGCTTCTCTGATATGATGTGGACTTAATGTAAGGTTGACAAGTCCAAGCCCATTAATTCTAATCAGAGAATTATCAGAAGAATTAGAAAATCTAGGTGCATCACTGCATCCATATCTAAACCAACATATTGCGCCTGCACTTAATCCAGACAATACTATTCCTTTCCTATAAGCTTGCTTTAACAAATTATCAACCCCAAATTTCTTCCATGCTTCAAGCATAGTTTGTGTATTTCCTCCTCCAACATAAATCAAATCAGAATCAAGAATCTTTCTTCCTATTTCTGCTTCAGAAGGAGTTTCTTTTACAAGTCTTAATACATCAGTTTTGCATCCAAGTCTTTTACCATAAACTTGTTTA
The DNA here is from genome assembly GCA_038045105.1 of Nanobdellota archaeon. Classification (GTDB taxonomy): domain Archaea; phylum Nanobdellota; class Nanobdellia; order Pacearchaeales; family GW2011-AR1; genus ARS1285. The sequence continues at coordinate 3,682 of JBBSYU010000026.1, forward strand.
AATGTTTCCCAATATCCTTCTGCATCTCCACTAGCAGTAGGAATAAACAAAGCTCTAGGACTTTTCTTACCAGTAAGTCTGACAACTTCCTCATCAATAGAAAAAGTGTCTAAGTCCTTTAATTCTCCACCACCAATTGCAATTATTTTTCCCATTAGAAAATTAATAAAAGTGTAATTATAAACTTATTTATAGGAAATATAAAATATTTCAACAAGCATTATATCTATCAGCTCTTAACTGTTCCCAAGTCATGAACCTTTTATAAAATTCACTATGATTCTCAGAAGTTTGTAAAGCTTTTTCATATTCGTGAACTCTTGGTGTTTGATAATCTTGATTTTCCATTTTTAATTTTTTCTTTCTTCTTTTTTAAATAAGTCTTAATCCTTTTTTTCATAATCAGGTCTTGAATCAAAGGGTGTTCCTTTATAAACTCCATAAGTAGATTTTCCAGTGCTTTCAATTCTTTCAATTCTTTCAGCTTCTTCTGCTATATTTCTTATTTTCAATTGATTTTGTGCTCTTAATTCTTCAAGTTTTTTTCTTAGTTCTTCATCATCTAAAGGCAAACCTTCTTTAATAGCACTTCTTAATGCGTCTAGTCTGATAAGAGGCAAATAATCACCTTCACTAAGAAGTCTTAGTATTGATAAAGGTTTGTCAGATGTTGCTGCAAATTCACAATACATTGAAATTGTTTCAGCATTTCTATCAAATCCAGATCTATACCTTATGTTGTCTAATGTAATCCTGCTAGAACCTTCTTCTGTAGTCTTACCATCTATTACAGCCAAATCTCTTGAAGCTTCTAATAGAGTTTCAATTGTTTTTCTAGCATAATTTCTAAGGTGTTCTGGAAAATTCTGGCTTAATCTTTTCGCCTTTCCTGCGATTATTGTTTCATATAAAGATATTTGTGGCATTTCGTTCTATTTCTCTATATGATTTATTAAACATTCTTTATTTATATAAATATGTACCGGATAGAATATATATTATTAATAAAATTAAATAAAACTTTATAAAAAGAATTTATTATCACCACTTGCCAGACCAAGGTCTTTGCAATTGTTCCCAGGTTTTAAACCTGTCATAGAATTCTCTGTTGTGTAGGTTCATGACATTTGTCACCAGTTGAATAATCAATTAAAATAATGCTTATTGAGGAGAAATATAATAATCAAATAATCTGCTTACCTGTTAAAAATATAATAATCGGAACTATTAAGACTTAATAACAATTTCATAATTATTTTATCGAATATAAAATAACTATTATTAAAATCATAAGTGGGTGGTGACATATCTATTGAGCCTACACAAGATGAGTTCAATAGAAAGCTTAAAATAGAGCATAGGTTTAATAAATATATAAAATAAAAAATGGAAATCCCAAATATTGATTTAAAAGAATTAGAAAAATTAAAAGAAGAAAATTTTAAGGAAAGGCTTGAATTTATTGATAAATATGCAGAATGGATAAAGAAAAATAAGAATGAGAGATGGAGCTCTCAACAAAAAGAAGTTATTTGTTAAAAGAAAACTTTATCTTTTCCTTTAGTCTCTATAATAATCAGCATGCAGATATAAGTCTTCAGGCGTCAGTAATACCAAGTTCATTTTTTCTCTTTTTTGGAAGTAAACCTTCAATTCCAAAACATCCTGATATAAGCGAAGCAGTAAATAATGCCCCAGTTAAACCCATATAAATATCAAGACTTTTCATTTTACTTTCTGCTGCTTGTATTCTCGGACTATTCATATACTCTCTTGCTCTTTGATATAAATCTTCAAATCTTATTTCACTTTCCTCACTTTCAAATACTTCTCCCAAAACTTGATAATGAGTAATTGTTCTTCCTCCCATTTTATCCAGCTCTTTTTTTGCTTCCAGAAGTTTTGAAGGTATGCTATTTCTTGCTTTATCATATTTTGATTGAAAGTGAGGATATATTATTCCTAAACAAGATGTTGTTCCTACAATTCCTGCTAATATTAATGCTAAACTTGTTCGTGTTTTCATTTTATTTTATTTCCTTAGTCTATAAATAGTCAATTGGATCATCCATATTATCTCTGATTTTTTTTGGAAGAAGAAAAAAAGATCCTAAATATATACCATAAAGGCCAAGTAATCCTGTCATTGAAACTACAGCTACAACTTCCAAATCACGACCACATATATTACCTGCTGATGCATTATAAATAAGATTTCCAGAAAGATATGTTGAGAAAGCACCACCAGCTAATGCTGCTACACCAGCTGTTTTTAATAAAGTTGTTTTAACAATTTTTTCTAATCTTCCTTGAGTATTTGTTTCTTCTGCCATTTTCTCTCCTCAACCTCTTATCAGAACTCTTTTTCCTATCTTAGTTTTCTACCTTCCTAAAATTAAGCAAACTTTTTCTCAACTAAATCAGTGCAGACACCAGCAGCAACTGTTGCACCAGCGTCTCTTATTGCAAATCTTGCCATGTGAGGGTTGACACTTGATTTTTCAAGAACTAAATTACCCATTGGTTTTAATTTGACTATTGCGACATCTCCGTTTTTGATAAAATCAACTTTTCCAGGCATTGGTTGTCCTGATGTAGGATCAATCTTATGAACTATTTCCATAAACTGACATGGAACCTGTGCAGTATGAACATGGAAAACAGGTGTGTATCCTTTTGCAATTACAGTTGGATGATTAATAACTGCAATTTGCGCTGTAAATTCTTCAACCATTGTAGCTGGTTTAGCAGCATCGCAGATAACATCTCCTCTTGCAATATCTTTTTTTCCAATTCCTCTAAGGTTAACTCCAACATTAAATCCAGCAGGAGCTTCTGTGAATTGTTCATGATGCATTTCAATTGATTTTACTTCACCATCAATTCCTCTTCCGCTTCTTCCTGGAATTACTTTAATTTTTTGTCCAACTTTCATTATTCCAGTTTCAATTTTTCCAACAGGAACAGTTCCAATTCCAGTAATTTCATAAACATCCTGGACAGGCATTCTCATCGGCAAATTAGTTGGCAGTTCTGGTTCAGGGAATAAATCAAATTGCTCCATTATTGTCGGCCCTTTATACCATGGCATTTTATCTGATTTCTTAAGAATATTATCCCCTTTTAATCCAGCGCAAGCAATATATGCTGCTGGTTTTACTCCAACTTGCGCAAGCAATTTTCCAACTTCTTCTTTTATTTTATTGAATTTTTCTTCTTTGTATTCAACTGCGTCCATTTTATTAATAGCGACAGCAATATTTCTAACACCCATTGTTCTTAACAACCACAGATGTTCTGTTGTTTGCGGCTGAACTCCTGACGGAGCAGCAATAACTAAGAAAGCAGCATCTGCTTGAGAAGCACCAGTAATCATGTTCTTAACAAAATCTCTGTGCCCCGGCGCGTCAATGATTGTGATTTGAAATTTATTAGTCATAATTTTTCTGTAAGCCAATTCAATTGTAACTCCTCTTTCTCTTTCTTCTCTTACTCTGTCCATAATATAGGCAAATTCAAAACCAATTTTCCCGTGCTTTTCAGCCTCTTGTTTAAGCTTTGTCATTTCCTGTTCTGAAACTGCGCCAGAATCGAATAAAAGTCTACCTACACAAGTTGATTTTCCAGCATCAACATGCCCTACAAAAACAACATTCATGTTTTTCTTTTCTCTTGCCATCTTAAAAACTTCCTGTTTTTGAGAGATAGAAAATTTTCCTAATTTTCTATCTCCGAAGATTGCAATGCAATCGAGGTTTATAAAATTTCTTTTTAGAAAATTTTAATGTAAGATTTAATAAAAAATTTAGTTTAAAAATCTTTCGATTTATATTTTGGATTTTTAACTCATTAAATTTTAAGAATTAAGAAAATTTAAGATTTAAAAAACTTTTTGGTTTTGAATTTTATTAACAAAATGAATTATAAAAAATTGTTCCTCTCTACGCTCGTCAGATTTACATTATTTAAGTAATAGAAAATTCTGCGGGGAACGAGCAGGTATATTATACTATAGAATTGATTTAACAGTTTTTAATCTTCGTCGGGAATTTTATCTAGAAATAATTTAAACAAAATAAAAAATTAAATTTATCCCTTATCTTCTTTTTTTCTTTTTTGTTTTTTTAGTTTCACACCCGCAACTTTTGCACATTTTTATTTACCTCCTAGATTATTAATCAAAGTAAAAATTGTTTTAAATATTTTTTGGATGATTGCTCGCTATCGCTCGAGATTGATAAATTTAAGTAATGGAAAAAAATTATTATTATCATATTATCGATAAGTTCGTTAATTAAAAATATATTTTCTCGCACTACTTCATTTATCAATATAAGCGAAGCGAACAAAATTTTTTTAAATTTCTCGTCGGTAAATCTTTTTATTGATTTTCCGCCAAACCTTTTCTATCACGAATTTTTCTGATTACATCTGCCTGCAAGCTCATTGGAACTTTTTCAAATAATTGATTTTTCAGCGAACTAACTCCGCGCCCCTCTGTCGCACTTCTCAAATCATTGCTCCATCCAATCATTTCTGCGACAGGAAGTTTTGCTTCCATTTCAGAATTTCCTTCTTCTTGTTTAATGCTAATCATTTGTCCCCTTTTTCCTCCAACCAATCTCGTAACTACTGATAAAAATTTGTCAGGCATTTCAATAAGATGAATCTGCAACGGCTCTAATAACACAGAACCTCCAGCAATCATAGCTTCTTGAATTCCTTCTCTGACAGCAGGATAAACTTGCGCAGGCCCTCTGTGAATTGCATCTTCATGAAGTTTAATATCAACTAAAGAAACTTTCATTTTCATGCACGGTTCTCTTGCCAACGGTCCTTTATCCATTACCATTTCAAAAGCATCTAGCACCATTTCAATAACTTCTCCAATATGAACTTCTCCTTTTGTCTCGTCGAGAAAAACATTTCCTTTGTAAACATCTCTCAAACTTCTTACAGTGTCATTATCCCAGCTAAGTCCTGAAAACATTTGCAATAATTCTTTCGGCCCTTTTTTCTTCATTCTTCCCCCAGGAACATTCCCCTCTTTTATTGCATTGTAAATATCATCTTCCAATGGAGAAACTTTAATGAAAAAACTATTGTGCTTGTTTGGACTTCTTCCTTCTGCAACAGAAGATTCTTTGCTGACACTCTCGCGATAAACAACAATCGGAGGAGATGTCTTGACATCCAAACCTTTTTCAGATTTGATTCTGTTTTCTATAATTTCCAAATGCAATTCTCCCATTCCAGACATCAAACTTTCTCCTGTCTGTTCGTTAATTTCAATTTTTATCGACGGATCTTCTTTCGCAACTTTTTTCAAAATTTCAACCAGCTTCGGCAAATCCGCAGCTTTTTTTGCTTCAATTGATTTTGTAACAACAGGTTCAAAAATATGCTTCAATTCTTCAAAAGGAGTTTCAGGCTCGAGAGTAATTGTTTCTCCAGCCTCGCCGGTAACTCCAGAAATCGCAAGAACATTTCCTGAAGAAATTTCATCTAATTGTTCTGGCTTGATTCCGTTGTAAATAAGTATTTGCTGAATTTTTTGTTTTTTCTTTGCAAGATTAAGATAAACTTCCATTCCGTTTTTCAATGTTCCTGAAAATAATCTTCCTGCAGAAATTTCTTTTCCTGAACGAGGTTCAACAACAATCTTGGTGATAACAAATGCTGGTTTTCCGTCGGGGTCGCAGTAAATTAATCCTTTTCCGAATTCAGAATCCAAATCCCCGTGCCAAATTTTTGGAATTCTATATTTTTGCGCTTCTAATGGATTTGGCAAATGTTTTACAACCATATCCAAAAGAATTTCGTACAACGGCGCGTTTTTCCAGCACCACGCCTTTCTTTCTTCTTCTCCCATTTCATAAAGTTTGAAAATATCTCTGAAAGTGATTCCTTTTTTTTTCATGAATGGAACAGACAGCGCCCAATTTTCTCTCGCACTTCCGAATGCAACACTTCCATCTTTAATATCAACAGCCCATTTTTCCTTGAATTCTTTGTCGGCAATTTTTTTAATTAATTCATTAAATTCCTGATAAATTTTTATGAATCTTTCCTGCATTTTTTCAGGAGTTAATTTTATTTCTTTGATTAATCTGTCAACTTTGTTGATGAATAAAACCGGCTTGACTCTTTCTCTCAGCGCCTGCTTGATTACTGTTTCTGTCTGAGGCATTATTCCCTCGACAGCGCACACAAGAACAACTGTTCCGTCGATAGCTCTCATTGCTCTTGTAACATTCCCGCTAAAATCTATATGTCCCGGAGTAT
>JBBSYU010000027.1:0-10977 GCA_038045105.1 Nanobdellota archaeon
TATAAAAAGAACTATTAGCTATTCTAACTGTCCACCTAGAAGGGTGCACATCAAATAATAATCTTTATAACTTTAAACCATAAGATTTGAAGGGATAAATATTCGCAAATGCTAATCTTTATAAATTCCATTTTACTAAGATAATCATGACAAAAAAAGAAGGTAAACCCAAATCAAAAGCTATGACAAGAGCAGATATTCAAAAAACCCTTATTGACAATTTTATCAGCATGCAGAAAGTTCTAACAAACCTTGCAATAAGATTTGATGAATTATCTACAAATATCTCAAAAATGCTTCAATTATTTGAGATTTCTGCAAAAAGTTTTGCAGAAAAATATTCAGGAGATATTTCAGGAGGACAGACAGAAGTAGATAAAGAATTTTTAAAGAAGCTTGATTCATTGTTAGAACAAAATAAAGTTATTTCAAAAGGAATAATGTTGATGGAAGACAGGATAAAAGAAAGGTCTAATCCAGGAATGCAGCAGTTTCAAAGACCTCAAATGCAAAGAGAAACAGGAACAATTGAAGGCATGCCTAACATGCCCAGAAGAAATATCCCAAGATACTGACATTAAAATGGGACTACAACAAATAAAAGAATACAATAGAATTCATTTTCTTAATTTGTTCACAAAAGAAATTTTGATTAATGTTTTTGAAAAAGAAAGAGTAAAATTAAGAATAGAAACTGAAAAAATAAAACAAAAACTTATCAACCCTTCTGCAAATTTCAATTTTTTTGCCCCACAACAAGCAGCACAGCAACCAAGCCCAAATAAAAGAAAACAGATAACCCACTGGCAAGAACTACCTGAAAATCCAGAACATTTAAGGCAGATGATAAGAAAAAAGTTTATTCAGCCAAGACAACAGCAAACAAATACAAGAGAGATGCAATCGCCTCAGCAAATTGAAATTCCTCAATTTCAAAGAGGAACAGGAATTTCTGGCTATAGAAAAATAGAAGTTTTCTTGAATGACCCAACAATACAATCAGTTGAATGTCCAGGCCCTGGAAAAAATGTTCTTGTAAAAAAATATAACCAGACAAATGTAACAAAAGTTACTTTGTCTCAGCAAGAAATAATGGATATAATAAATGAATTTTCAAATGAAGCAAGAATTCCAGTAGTTGGAGGAATTTTAAAAGCAGCTGTAAGAAATATGATGATATCTTCAGTGATATCTGAATTCGTGGGCTCAAGATTTATAATAACAAAAACAACTCCCTACTCTCTTATCTATAGATAACTTCTAATTAAGACAGGTTTTATATAATTCCCACGCACTAAAATTCTTAGTAATTGCACAACCTACAAAGCTTATTCTCAGTTGATTAAGCGAGTCTTCTGATACGTTACCAAAATCTTTATAATATTTTTAAACAGTAAACAGTTTATTATCAGTTACATTGAAGATTTTTAATCTTGCTCCTGAATCCAGCCAGCCATGAGCATAATTAAGGCATGCAAATGCATTGACATAGTTATTGTTTTTTTCAAAATGTTTTGCATCAGACAAATAACATTCAACCATTAAGATAATTTCCTTTGCCTGAATCTCTTTTGATTTTGCAATAGAATTTTTTGCAATTGCCAATGCCCTGCTTGTCAGGCCTGCATATTTTTCAATTTTTTGTTTTGTGATTTTGTCTTGGATTTTCATTTTCTTTTTGATTTATTGATTAGAATAATATTTATTTCCTAGTTTAAATATATTTTCTATTAAGTATTTTTGAAAGGAGTTTTCTGATATTCTGTTTTTTATTATCTTATTTTGTCAAATAAGCATTAAATCACCTAAATCATTTAAAAAAGGAAAAATCTTTGAAACTTATCAAAAAGGGGAAACGGGAGAAGATTTTCTTCTCCCTCCTTTTTATTTATTCTTTGTAAAAATATAATCAACATCAATACCAAATAGAATTAAGAAATGTTAGTGATAAGCAGAAGTTTTGGAATCAAAACCCCAATCAAATAAACAGAGGCCACATCTCTTCAAATTTTCAATTACCAATATATCTCAGAATAAATTATCACTTCATCAACTTATCAATATCTTTCTCTCTCCAATTTTTATCCCTAAACATCTCTCTTATCTGCGCTTCACTCATTCTTCTCTCCCTTGCTTCCTGAACTAAATTTTTAGCTTTAATCATTAACAATGACTTTTCTTTTCTGTGTCTAGAACTTCTTTTAATTAAGATTATTAAAAGAATAATCAAAATAAGAACAATAACCAACACTCCAATTAAAACAGATAAAAAAACAGAGTAAGATAAATCAGACAAATAAGGTAAATCCCTTATCTGATTAATCAAATTCATTTCACTGCCAGTTGCACTTGAAAATATATTTAAAGCCATCTAATTAGCCTCTTTTTCATATAAAAAATTAGATTCCAGTATTAATAAATCTTTTGAAAATTAAATTTTGATAATTTTAATCACCTATTAGAATAAACTATTTAGTGCGCAGGTTCTCTTGATTTGTGGAATTCTCTTAAACATCTCAAAGATTCCAGTGCAAGATCATCCATGCATCTTTCCACCAATTTCCCTTCCCCGCTCCTATCAAACTTTAATCCTCTATCAGATTTTGTTTCAAAATTATGTGAATCTTTAACACCTATTTGTATCATCAGATGATATCCATCTTCTTTCTTTAATATTGTTAAATGAACTTCTGTTCCAGCTACTGCATAAGATAATAAAGATTCCTGATTAGATTCAGAATCTCTGTGAGAAATAGAAATCTCTCCATAGCTCCTTTGTTGAAATAATCTTCTTAAAGCCCTGTGAACTTCCTGTCCAACATACTGTATTGTATCATATTGCCCTTTTGACATAAAAATATCATAAAATTGCTGTTAAAAACCTTTATTATATCCTATAACATATATCAAAACAAAATCTTTATATAAACATGCTTATTAAATAACCTATGAAAAAGAAAGTGATTGTAATAAGCTTGGGGGGAAGTCTGATTGTTCCGGATAAGATAAACCTGAGAGTTATTGAACAGTTTAAAAAAATAATTCTGAAAAATACAGGAAAATACAAGTTTGCTGTTGTATGTGGAGGAGGAAACACAGCAAGAACTTATATTCATGGATTAGATTATGAGAATATAAAAAACAAAGAATTTTTCCAGGGACTTTTAGGAATAGCATCAACAAGGCTGAATGCAAGATTCATGACTTATTTTTTTGGAAATGACGCAAACAAAGGCATGCCTCATGACATGATAGAAGTTGAAAACATGCTCGAAAAGCATGATGTTGTTTTCTGCGGAGCATTGAGATATGCAGATGATGAAACTTCTGACGCAACCTGTGCAAAATTAGCAAGACAATTTAATTCAGAATTTATTAATCTATCAGATGTTTCAGGATTGCATGATAAAAACCCAAAAAAGTTCAAAAATGCAAAATTCATACAAGAAATATCTCACAAAGATTTCCTGAAAATGGCAAAGCAGATAGAATTTAAGCCAGGACAGCATTTTATTTTAGACAGAAAAGCAGCAGAAATAATAAAAAAATACAACATAACAACCTATCTCATTGGAGATAATATGAAAAATCTTGATAATTTATTAAATGGAAGGCATTTTGTAGGCTCAATTATACATAATAAAATATAATAAAATATAATAAAATAGTAATAAGATATCTAGTTTAGGAGTTATGTAAGAGATACAAAAGAGTTTAATTAGGCTTCTCTCGCTGTCACCTAGATGAATTTAATTCATCTACTTATTTTCTCTACTCATCTGCAAAACTCTCAAATTTATACATTTCCAAACACGATTAGGTTTTATTAGTAATATCACCAAGTCCTTCGGACTTGTACCTCGGCTTAAAAGCCGAGGTTTGTAATGGACTTGGTGAGACTGAGCGAAAAGACAAAGCAGAAAGCTTTGTCCTCTGCCTGAAGGCAGAGGTTTACTTTTTGCTCTGTATCAATAACTATTAAAGTTATGGCATCTGTTGAATAATCTTGGCTTCTAATTTAAATTTCTCGCTTCTCACAAACATTTTTTTAAGTTTATACATTTCCAATATTTTTTAAGAAACAAACATTAAAAAATAACCATTATTTAGGTTATAGGTATCAAACTAATTACTATTTTTTAAATTGAATCCTAAAGTTATTTAAGCTATGAGATTATTAATTATATTATGAGGAGTAAAATAATTAAAAGCATAAAAGAAGCAGAAAAAAAACATAATGTAAATATTTTATGGGCAATTGAATCTGGTTCTAGAGCATGGGGGTTTGCATCAGAAGATTCAGATTATGATATAAGATGCATGCATATTGGTAAGACTGATTCTTATCTAGGATTATTCCAGCCACCATTACAAATAAATTATTTAGAGGGCAAAATAGACCTTGAAAGTTGGGATATAAAAAAATTTGCACAGCTTACTCTTAAGTCAAATCCTCAGATTGCTGAATGGCTAAGGAGTCCTATTGTCTATATTGATTCTCCTATCAGGTTAAAATTTAGGCGATATTTTGATCAAGGATGTTCTTTAGAATTTTTAAGGCAACATTATATAAGCATGGCAAGGCAAAATTACCACAAATATATGGGAATTGGTGTGTCTCATTCATGTAAAAAATACCTTTATGTTTTAAGAGGGATAGCATGTGCAAATTATATTGAAAAAGAAAAAAAGCTCCCCCCTTTGCCTTATAAAGATGCGATACCTTATTTACCTAAATATACACAAGACTTTTTCGAAAGATGTGTTATTCAAAAAAATACAACAGAGAAAGCTGAGATATTATCTGATGAAAGAGTGTCTAATTTTATAGACTCTTCCTTAAGTCAATCATCAGGTAAAGTAAATGCCAAATTTAAAAAAGCTAAAGGATTAAATAAATATCTAATCAAGATAATAAAGAAAAATAAGTTATAATAAAATATCATGATACTACAAACATCCAATCTCTAGGAAATCAGAAACCAGATTCAGAAGCTAAACCGAAAGTTATTTAAATAATTAAACCATATTATTATCATATACCCCTTAGGTTTGCACTGCAACCCTAGGTTTTTATTTTTCAGATAGTTTTATTAATTTCTTTTTTGTTAATTATTAATGAAAACTAAAGAATGTATAGAGAGAGTTATGATATTTAAAAAGATAGAAGTTGAAAAATTCTTTGATTCACAAAATGACAATAATTAATACACTTAACCTTCAGGAAATTCGTAACCAGATTCAGAAAGCAAAGAAATCAAATCCAGATGAAATCATAATAATCAAAGCAGGAGACGAAGAATTCAACAGGAAAGTCCTTGAAATCAAGGGTGTAAACATCCTTCTCTCTCCAGAATCACACAATAGAAAAGACAAACTAAAGCAGAGAGATTCAGGTTTAAATGAATTTTTATGCAAGCTTGCTTCAAAAAACAATATAAAAATTGCAATTGACATAGAGCAATTGCAAAAATTAGAAAAAAAACAAAAAGCCAAAACACTGGCGAGGATAATACAGAATATAAAGCTCTGTAAAAGAACAAAAACCCAGATTATCCTATTTCCAGAAGAAAAGTATGATAAACTGGATGTAATGAGTTTTATAACAATTTTGAAAGGAAGCACAGAGCAGGCAAAACAATCCATAGTCTAGTCTTAACCCAAACTTTATAAAATACCTTTTTCTATTTCTTTTATGGAATTTATAAAATAAATTCCAAATGCTCGTTTAAAGAGGTTAAACTTCGCAACATGGAAAAAGACCAGGACTTAGAAATTAAAAAAATAGCGGAATCATTATCACCAAATGAAGTAAAGCTAATACCTTATCTAAAAGAAGGGAGTTTTGAAAAAATATATGAAAAATCAAAGTTGGATAAGACATCTATTGTTCGTTCCTTGGAATTCCTGTCAAACAAAGGATTAATACAAATAAAAACAAAAAAAGAGCAAAAAATAGAACCTGGAATAAATGGCTTGTTATATATAAAACAAGGTTTGCCTGAAAGACGTCTTTCAAATATTGTTGTTAAAAAAAATTCAATTTCTCTTGAAGAAGCAAAAAAAGAATCAAAACTAAATGACAATGAATTTAAGGCTGCAATAGGGGCATTAAAGAAAAAAGCTTTTATTAATCTAGTGAATGGGAATCTTATTCTCTCTGGAAAAAAAGAAGAATTAATAGAAAAAACATTAGAAGAAAAATTCCTGGAATCTCTGCCAAAGAAATTAAATGAACTAAAGCCAGAGGAAAAATATGCTTTTGAGAATCTTAAATTAAGGAAAGAAATAATAGAACTTAAAGAAACCTCTATAATAGAATTTTTACTAACAAAACCTGGCGAAAAAATAATAAAGCATGATTTCTCCCATTCAAAAGAAATGATTGAATCTGTTACACCTGAATTAATAAAAACAGAAGCCTGGCATGGGAAAAAATTCAGAAGATATGACATAACAAGCCCTGTTCCAAGAGTTTTTGGAGGCAAAAGGCATTTTGTAAATCAAGCAACAGATTATGCAAAAAAAATATGGCTAGAAATGGGATTCAAGGAAATGACAGGAAATTTAATAGTTTCAGGATTCTGGAATTTTGATGCTCTATTCCAACCTCAGGATCATCCAGCAAGAGAGATGCAAGATACATTTTTTATCAGAAATAAAACAGCAGTCTTGCCTGATAAAAAACTAGTAAAAGAAGTAAAAGCAGCTCATGAAGGGCAGATAAAGGGAAGCAAAGGATGGAATTATGAATGGAAAGAAGATGATGCAAAAAAAGTTCTCTTAAGAACACACACAACCTGCATTTCAGCCCAGACATTAAAGAAAATAGCAGAAACAAAAGAATTTCCAGCAAAATACTTTGCATTAGGAAAATGTTTCAGGAATGAAACAGTTGATGCTACTCATGGCTTTGAATTCAACCAGACAGAAGGAATTGTAATAGATGAAAATGCAAACTTTCGCCAGTTAATAGGATATTTAATAGAATTCTTTAAAAAAATGGGTTATGAAAAAATCCGTATCAGGCCAAGTTATTTTCCATACACAGAACCAAGCCTGGAAATTGATGTTTATCATCCAATATTCAAAAAATGGCTGGAATTAGGAGGAGCAGGAATGTTCCGCCCTGAAGTCACAATTCCTTTCTTTGGAAGGCATATACCTGTGTTAGCATGGGGTCCTGGCTTTGACAGGATTATAATGGAATTCTTCAACATTAATGACTTAAGAGACATGTATGACAATGATTTAACTAAATTAAGAGAAATGAAAATCTGGAGGAAATAAGATATCAGTAATGTATAATCAAAAAAACAATGTGCCACCACATTCTAAAGAATGAGGTTTTAATTTCGGACATAACAAAGATGAGTAGATTTATGAGAAGCAAGAGTTATGAATCATATTCTCTCGCTAATCAACTAATTAAACAACTCTTAAGGTTTTTACATTACTAATAAAAATAAAATAAAATGGAAAAATTAAAAGTATCCAGTATAAGCAAAGGCCCAGATACTAATGTATATATTTTTCTTAAAGAACAAAAATTCATTGAAAGTATAATATCTTTTTTTAAAGAATTAGGATTTGATGAAGATGAGACTCAAATGATGTATGTATTCACAACTGAAAATTATAATAATGAAAGAACTGAACCCGAATTTATAGACATTAATAAGATGAAAGATAATAGAATTAATATTAAAAATAAAGATTATGATATAGATATTTTTGTAGGGGAGAGAAAAATAATTTTAGTAATAAGAACTAAAAAAGATAAACAGGAAGAAATATCCAAAAAGATTTTTAAAATAGCAAGGTTAATTAATGAATAACATGGAAATAAAAAAGAAAGTCTGGCCAGAATATTTTCAGATGATACTGAATGGAAAAAAGAAATTTGAATTAAGACTGGCTGATTTTAATATCAGTGAAGGAGATATATTAATCTTGGAAGAATATGACCCTGAAACAAATACTTATACTGGAAGAAGAATAAAAAAGAAGGCAAAATCAATAATTAAATTTAATCCAACAAGAATGCATCGCCCAGAAGAAATAAAAAAATTCGGATTTTATATAATTGAGATGGAGTAAAAATGGAAAATAAAATAAATATTGGAGATGTAATATTTTGGTTGATAATCATAGCACTAATGTCATTATCAGTCTATGCTTTATTTAAGGGGACATTATGGTAAAAATAACAATAGAAGATATAGTGTTTTGGATAATAATTTTATTTATAATTGGAATAATCATATGGATGTTAAATGGCTCTCCTACTACGGAAAGTGCATTAATTTCAGTTGGAGGTGCCTTGATAAGCTCTGAATTGTTGCTATGGAAAAAATTTTATTCAATGGACAAAAAAACTTCAATGAATTTTATGAAAATAAAACATGAAATGAGCAATAGTTTTATTAATTTAAAAAATGACCTTGATAAAAATAACATAATAATCAACAATAGATTTGATGTTATAGAAAATAAACTAGATAATCTAAAAAAGAAAAGATAAAATGTCAGTCCTAACTTTAAACAAAAAAGAACTTGAAAAAAACATAGGGAAAATAACAAAAGAGATAGAGGAAAAAATATCAATGTTTGGAACGCCTGTTGAATCAGTAAATGAAAATGAAATTTCAATTGAAATTTTCCCAAACCGCCCAGACTTGCTAAGCATTCAGGGTTTCTCAAGGGCAATTTCAGCTTTCCTGGGCAAAAAAACAGGCTTGAAAGAATACAAAGTGGAAAAAGATGAAAAAGATTTTAAAATTACAATTGACAAATCAGTTAAAAAAGTAAGGCCTTACACAGCCTGTGCAATTGTAAAAAATTTAAAATTAAATAATGAAAAAATAAAAGAACTAATTGATATTCAGGAAAAACTTCATGGAAGCTATGGAAGAAACAGAAAAAAACTTGCAATTGGAATTTATCCTCTGGAACAAATCAAGCTTCCAATTAAATATCTGGCAAAAAAACCAGAAGAAATAAAATTCCAGCCATTGGAATTTCCAAGGGAAATTAATGGAAGGCAAATCCTAAGCCAGCATCCAGCAGGAAGAGAATATGCTCATTTGCTGAAAGACTGTGAAGTTTTCCCAATATTCCAGGATGCAAATAATGAAATTCTATCAATGCCTCCAATAATAAATTCAGATAAGACAGGCAAGATTACAGAGCAGACAAAAGAAGTTTTTATTGAATGTTCTGGATTTAATAAAGAATATCTTCAAAAAACACTCAATATGATTGTCACATCATTATCAGACATGGGGGGAGAAATCTATTCAATGGAAATAAATGATTCAAAAGAAGGAAAATATATTTCCCCTAATCTTGAGCCTGAAAAAATCCAGTTTTCAATTGAATTCATAAACAAGACACTGGGATTAGAATTAAATGAAAAACAAACAAAAGAATGTCTTGAAAAAATGGGATTGACAATGGAAAAAGTCAAGGAACAGTCAATAGCAATTATCCCTGCCTATAGAACAGATATTCTTCATGAAATAGATATTGCAGAAGAAATAGCAATTGCCTATGGCTATGAAAATTTTATTCCAGAAATACCACAGATTTCAACAATTGCAGAAGAAAACCCAGTTTCAATCTTAAAAAGAAAAATATCAGAAATCTTGACAGGGTTAAAAATGCAGGAAATCTCAACTTATCACTTATCAACAAAAGAAAAACAATTCAAAGACATAGGAGTAAAAGATTTTAAAAATGAACTCATAGAAATTATTGATTCTAAGACAGAAAATAATATTTTAAGAACCTCTCTTCTTGCTAATTCAATAAATGTATTAAGCCAGAGTTCTAATTCAACTTATCCACAAAAATTATTTGAATCAGGAAAAATATTTTATAATGACGAATCCCAGGAAACAGGAATAGGAGAAGAAGAATCATTATGCATTTCAATATGCAATGAAAATGCAGATTTCACAGAAATAAAGCAAACACTTGATTATCTAATGAGAATGCTGAATCTTGAATATGAAATAAAAGAATCAGAGCATCCAAGCTTTATTTCAGGAAGATGCGGAACAATCCTTATCAAGAACAAGCCAATTGGAATAATGGGCGAAATAGCTCCTTTTATCCTGAAAAACAACAGAATAAAAATGCCTGTCGCAAGTTTAGAAATGGAGATAGAAAGTTTAATGAAGTAAATCATTAAGCACCATTAAATTTTGTTACTAATCTCTCAAATCCGTTCATCTTCATTTCATAACATATTAGATATCAAAAAAACAATGCGCCACCACATGTCAGAAATCAAAGATTTCTGAGCACCCTAAAAATCTTATGAAAGATTTTTAGTGCATTAAAGTGTGTGGTTTGATTGGCACTTGTTTTTAGGATGCAGGAAATTCTTTTCAGAAAGAATTCTCCTGAACAGAAGAATCCTTACGGATTTTCTGTGCTCCGAAATTAAAACACCAAAAGAATATCCACTTACTAAAGCTTCAAAAATTCACTTAGAAGAATTTTTGACAGTCATCAAAAATCCATAAAAGATTTTTGAGATAAGTGGTTTAATTTCGGACATCACCAAGTCCTTCGGACTTGTACTTCGGCTTAAAAGGTGTGGTTTGTAAAGCCCCTTGTTTTTAGGACTTCAAAATCGTAAGATTTTGACAGTGCTCAAGATTTTACAATCTTGACATGCTCAGAAATGAAAACAGTAAAGAAAATAACTGCATCATTTATGATGCAGTTTTCATTTCTGACATAATAAAATCAAAAAAACAATGTGCCACCACACACTAAAGTGTGTGGTTTGTGACAGGCACTTGTTTTTTGGATGCAGGAAATTCTTTTCAGAAAGAATTCTCCTGAACAGAAGAATCCTTACGGATTTTCTGTGCTCCAAAATTGATAACTGTATCATTAGCTATGCTCCATAACAAGTTAATGCCTGCGGGCATGACCTACGCTACGACTGACTAACTCCATCAC
>JBBSYU010000028.1:0-8417 GCA_038045105.1 Nanobdellota archaeon
CCAGGCATATCTGCTTTCGCAGTGGGTATTCGTGCATCAAGGAACAATAATATAGTAATTAAGAATTTAGTAGTGTCTTCTTTTCATTTAGGAGTCTATCTTGATTCAGACTCAAATAATAATATTCTCACTAATATCACAGCAAATAACAACCTTATTGGAATTTATATTGATCCAAAATCTAGCAATAATATTGTCTCATCAATCACAGCAAATAACAACAATGATTCAGGAATCTATCTTTGGGGAAACTCTAACAACGCATTATCCAACATCACCGCTAATAGAAATAATATTGGAATCTATCTTTGGACAAGTTCAAATAACACCTTGACTAATATTTTAACAAATAACAACAAGTATGGGGTCTATCTTTATTCAAATTCAAATAATAATATTCTCACTAATATCACCGCAAATAACAACAACATGCATGGAATCGCTCTCTTTACAAATTGTAGCAACAATATTCTTTCATCAATCATCGCAAATAACAATAGCAACGGTCTTTATTTAGTCTATCTATACTCGAATTCAAATAACACCTTGACTAATATTGTAACAAATAACAATCGCGGTTATGGAATCTGGCTTTGGACAAGTTCAAATAACACCTTGACTAATATTGTAACAAATAACAATGGTTATTCTGGAATCTATCTTAGCACATCAGGTTCAGGTGATGTTAGATCTACTTTTAACACTTTCTCAAATATCACGGCAAATAACAATAATAATTCGGGAATCTTGCTTGGGGCAAACTCTGAAAATACCTTCTCAGACATAATAGCAAATAATAACAATCAGTCTGGGATATGGCTTTCAAGTTCTTTTGATAATTCCTTCTCAGACATAATAGCAAATAATAATAGATATGCAGTTTATACCTCTTCAAGTTCAAACAATATTTTCTCATCAATTTCAGTAGATAACAATACTAATGCTGGAATAATGCTTTATGGAGGTTCTAATAACATTATAAAAGACGGAAATATTTACTCGGGGGGCTTAAATGATGTTAATGTATCATTTTCAGAAAACAATACTTTTCTTAATGTGACTTATAACATAGCTAAAGAATATGTTAATACATATTCTACCTTAATAAGAAAATGGTACTTTGATGTTTCAGTCCAAGACCGTTCATCAAATCTGATAGAAAATGCAATTGTGAATGTGAATGACTCCAATGGAAACATAATATTTCAAGAAAATACATCATCATTAGGGATAACAAGTTTGTATACCCTTACTCAGTATTCATCAAATGGTAGAGTGAGAGCTAATTATACTTATTTTGCGACAGCAACAAAGAATAATACTTCAAATTTTACGGCTTTCAATATAATGGGCAATACTCGTGCAGTTATAATTTTACAAGCATGTAGTCCTTATCTTATAAATTCAACATGGTCAGAGTGGATAAATATTTCTTGTCTCAAAGTCGACTTGTTAAATCAAAGCAGAAGTAGAGTTCAATATGACTCTAACAATTGTGGTTTAATAATAAACCAAACTTTCGTTGAATATCAGACTAATCAAATTTGTGATTATTGCCAACCCCATCCAGTTAACACGACTTTTTCTGAATGGAAAAACCAAACTTCTTGTTTGTTTGGAGATTATTATATTCAAAATAAAAGTATAATTGAATATGACTCAAATTATAGTTCTTGTTATGCCTTAACTAATCTTCCAACAGATTTGTGGAACAATGGATTAAATAAAACTTATTGGAATTTCCAAAACCAAACTTGTGATTTTTGTAAACCAAACATAAGTACATTTTTGACAAATTGGCAAAACATCTCATGTTTACTCGGAGACAAAATGAATCAAAGCAGAATAAATACTTCTTATGATGTTAAACAATGTATCAATTCTTCCACAGGAAATTTAGAATATCAAAATAGCACACTTAATGAATATAGACAGTTAAATAATTCTTGTGACTTTTGTACTCCAAATCTTACTAACACAACATGGAATAATTGGACAAATGTTGGAATCTGCACAATAAAAGATATCCAAAACCAAAGCAGATTTAGAGTTCAATATGATAATAAATCCTGTTCAGATCATAGCATCTTAAACCAAACAATTTTAGAATATCAAGGCGTTTCTTGTGATTATTGTAAACCTAATCCAATCAATACAACAGTAACTGAAAGTGATTGGAAAAATCAAACTTCTTGTTTGTTAGGAGATTATTATATTCAGAATAGGAGCATAATTGAATATGATGCAAATTATAGCTCTTGTTATGATGTGACTCATCTTCAAAATGATTCATGGAATAATGGAGAGAATAAAACTTATTGGGAGTTTAGAAATCAGTCCTGCGAAGTAGCTTGTATTCTTAACCTTACAAATACAACTTGGAGCGACTGGGTTAATATTTCTTGTTTATCAAACAATAAAATGAATCAATCAAGATTCTTGACTCAATATGACTCAAGCTCATGTCCAAACTCTCAAAATAAAACAGTATATGGATATCAAGCAATAGAGGATTGTAATATTATAAACCCTCCGAATAGTTCATCATTATCTCTAACTAGTCCGATTAATAAAATTTACAGCGAAAGAAGTATTCCCTTTGATGTTAGTTCAACTTCTAAATTTGTTAAACTAGTTTATTCAGACAATAATGGAAGAGAATCAACATTATGCACAAATTGCTTTGGCTATGCAAGATCTAAATCTCTAAGTGATGGAAATCACACTATTTTATTTAGGGGAGTATCTCTTAATGGAAAAAATGTGACTAATCAAACGTCTTTTTTCATAGACAGCAAAGACCCACAAATATCAACAATAAAACCAGCAAGTAGAAAATACTCAAACGGAAGTGATTTTTACATTAAATATACTGAAGATAACTTAGAAAACGTCACATTATTTTACGGAAATGATAAGATAGAAAAAAATAGTTGTGAAGACGGAAGAAATAAGAACTGCACATTTGCTATTGACTTAAGCAAGTATGACAATCAGAGCTTAGTTTATAGTTTTAGATTAGTTGATATTGCAGGGAATATAGACCAATCAAGAAACACAACAATAAAGATAGACGCAACAGCACCAGAAATAAAAGACTTCAAAGCCCCAATTTCAGGAAAGTATGTTTCTTTCAATATGACTATATTAAACGAAGATAAAAATAGCTTCAATAAAGTTGAGTATCAGGATAATTCTGGTTCAAGATGGAACTCTTTATGCACAAGTCTAAAGAATAATAATTGTTTCAAGAAAGTTTATTTCAGAACAGGCAACCATAATCTAGTTGTAAGAGCTACCGATGACGCAGGAAACAGCGATACTGAAATTATTAATATTAATATTGTTTAATTTCTGGGATACAAATAAATAATAGTGTAGATTTATTTTATTATGAAAATTATTATTACTATCAAAGATAAGAATTTAGATAAAACAGTTGATGACCTTTTAGTTGTCGGTTCTATATTGGAAAAGAAGTTTAAAGGTTTCAAAATGGGAAGATGTAGATGTATGAGTGATGGAACTACACTTATAATGGAAAAATGAATCTCTCAAAAATATTTGATATAATTGATGAAAAGAAAGATAAACATTACATTATGGATAGGTGTTTAATGTGGTTTCTATATCGATATAAGGTTTTGAAATGGGACATTGAAGAATATAATGAAATGCCTACATTCTTTGAGTCTAATAGCTCTGGGCAAATAAAGAAGATGCTAAAGGAACTAAAACAGATGTCTATTGAAAGTTCCTTTCGTGATTTGAAAATGGAACTTATTTCAGAAAACAATATAATTATGTTAGGAAAAACTTCACATGGAGAGGAAGTCAGAATTAAGAATGTGAAAGAAGATTTGAAAGAAAGAGAAATATTTATGAAAGAAGTAGAAAAGGATGAAAAATATTTTAATAAAATAAAAATGGAACGAGATGTAGTAAAAGAATTGAGGGAAGAAAATACTATCTTAAAACAAAGAATAATAGATTTAGAGTCCAATTACTCTATTCAACATAATTATTAATGATAATCGTCGTCGGAACAACCTTTAAATTCTTGTGTCTTATTCTTATATTATGATAACTATTAAAAAACAAAAAGTAAGAAAGAAAGAGGTAGAAAAATTGTTTAATTCTTTTAGGAAAAATGACTTATTAGATGATAAATCGGAATATGACGAAGGAGACTTGCAATCTGCATATCAATTGAACGAAAAGGAAGCAAAATTACTATATCTTAAAATTCAACGCTGGAAATATTCTAAAGCCAAAAAGAAGAAAAGCTCTGAAAACTTAGCCATATCTTAAAGATAGTAGGGGAAGCTATCTTTAGGATTTATTCTTAAAGGGAGTATAAAACACCCCTAATTTAGGTCATAAGAAGCCATATAGGGATACTTTATTCCTCAACTAATGGTTTTCTATAGGGATAACCTTAAGGTTTTTATATGAGAGATTTATTAGTTTATTATGATAGACAAGGACTCAAAAATTGAATGTGAATTTAAATCAGAAGACTTGAAAAAGTTAATCTATTGGATAACTCTTAAATTCAAAGAGGACGAGTTCCATCATCAAGCAGCTTCAGCTAAGAGTGACCTTATTGGAGGATTTTTCGATAGATGGTTTAATCGGGCTTCTGAGTTTATTATATTCCGAGAGTTGTTGAAAAATAAAAGTTATGATGTTGTAATTGATAATTTTCTTTATGGGCAGGACACAAAGAAAAATGCTCCAGATGTAATTGGGCTGAAAGATAAGAAAGAAAAAGTATTGGTCAAGTTCGCTTTGTTTAACAATGGAAACTGGGATGTAATTCCAAATATGCCGTTTATTGAAGTTAAAACAAACAGGGAGAAACAAAAGCTTATTGCGGTAGGGGATACTCAGATGGATGAAAATCATTATTATGTTATTGTAGAATCTCATGTAAGGGAAGATTACTTAATAACTATTTTTGAGGAATCTGTTTTTAATGAAAAAATTTTCAAGGAGTTGGCTGTAAGCAAAGATTTCATAAAATCAGACTCCAACAACCAAATAATAACTCCTCAACAAATAAAAGTAAAGAAGGATTTAGGTCATTTTAGACTGATTGGTATCTTTAAAGGAGATGAAATAAAAAAATATTGTCTTCTTGCAGGATTGGATGACCAAGGAAACCCCGAGAAACCATATTACTTTGATTCTGTTGAAAAAGTAGAAGAAATAAAACACAGCGTTGAAGAAGCTCTATGCGAAGGAGCATTTCATTATGGAGAGAATTACATTCCTTTTTCGTTAGTATTTAATAAAAAAGGTTCTAAGATTACGGCTGTTAAAAAGTTTAAAGGGCATGTATTCATAAAAGTTGAAGGAGAAGTAAAAATAAACGATGAATTATTTACTGAAGGATATTATAAGATTATTTTCAAGAGGTTTGATAGAAGCTCTAAGAAGAAAGAATATATTGGTGATAAGTCTGTTTTTGACAATCTTGCTGAAGATGTTTCTGAAGAATTAATAAAAGAGTTTGATAAGCTTGTTAAATCACATATAAGATAGCTAAATGAGAAGTTAAGAAAAAATAGGGGTATTAGGTAATTCTTTTTGTTTACTTATAATCTCCCCATTTAATACACCCATCATATTTTGAGCTATTCTTTGAATTACTGTAACTGTAACACTGTTTCCTGCTTGATGATATAATTTACTATCTGCTAAATCTGGGAGTTGAAAATCCTGCGGAAAGCCCTGTAATAAAAAACATTCTTTTGGAGTAAGTTTTCTTATTCCTTTTCCATTTTTTATTATTGGAACATTATGACCTCCAAGACCCATATTTGCAGTTAATGTTGGACAAACACCTTTTTTGTTTGCTCTAACATATTTTCTTCTCCATTGATAGACAGTCTCTTCAGAATTTATGTCATTTTTTATTTTTTCGTAAAGAGGTTTATCATTATAGTAATATTTATCATCAGCTTCATTT
The DNA here is from genome assembly GCA_038045105.1 of Nanobdellota archaeon. Classification (GTDB taxonomy): domain Archaea; phylum Nanobdellota; class Nanobdellia; order Pacearchaeales; family GW2011-AR1; genus ARS1285. The sequence goes on from JBBSYU010000028.1 coordinate 5,975, forward strand.
GCGACATATTCTTTAAAACTCTTTGTTAATTTAACTTCTTCTGGAAAGTCAAACGCTTCAGTTTTGGACTTATCCAAAAATCCAACAATAAAAATCCTTTCTCTATTTTGGGGTATGTTTCCATGAGTCATACTATTAAGTACTTCTGATTTAATATGATAACCCAACTTTTCTAATGTAGATATTATTACTTTGAATGTATTTCCGTTATCGTGTCCTTTAAGATTTTTTACATTTTCAAGAAGTATTGCTTTGGGTTTTTTAGCTTCTATTATTTCTGCAATTCTAAAGAACAAATTTCCTCTACCTTTCTCATCTTTAAAACCTTTCATATATCCTGCAACGGAAAAAGGTTGACATGGAAATCCTCCCAGAAGAAGGTCAAAACTAGGTAACATATCGATATTTAATTTATTTATATCTTCGGTATTAAGTTTTGGCTCTGAGAAATTTAAGTCATAAGTTTCTTTGCATGTTTTATCAAAGTCATTAGCAAATACGGTTCTAAATCCCGCTTTTTCAAATCCCAGCCTGACTCCACCAACACCTGCAAATAAATCAATAGTTTTAAATTCCATTTTCTCTTTTTTACTCATAATCTCACTCCTTTACATGTTTAAATCTTTTGTTATATTCCTTTTAGACCCCTAAAGTATTTAAATGTTTCGACCCCTAAAATTTATAAAGTGAAAGTAATAACTATAGTAATGAAAGTCCTTAAAGAAAAATCGAGGGAATACAATGGAAAAGAATATTATAGATACAGAGTAAATATTCCAGAGAATATTATTCAAGAAGCCAATGTAAAAGAAGGAGATGAACTTGAAGCTTCTGCCAAAAATGGGGAAATAAAATTAACTAAAATAAAATTTTAATGCTTTTCATTCCAACACCAATAATCATATAATATCGGAGAAATACTCGCATTCTTGCACAACTTAAAAACTGAATTTTGAATTATCCAATATATCTCGGGGTTTGTAATAAACTTCATAGTTGGATTTTTTGGAATATCTATCTTATAGCTTACATCACTTATCTTATTGATAATATTTATTAGTGGCTTTAATGAATACAGGTCAAACGGGACATGAAAAAACTGTATTAATCTATCATTCGTAAGAATCTTAGACTCATTTAATGTTTTTATTAATAAATTAACCATTTTACTTGCTGGTCCAAAAATAATTTTATTTTCTTCATTAGTTTGGCTTTCCCAATGATTAATAAAGGAATTTATCCAACCAAATAGATTCTTGTCATATTCTTCTTTTGTTTGAGTATTATTTAGTTTGTTGATAATTGAATCAATATTCTTGGTTGCCCATTCTCTATAAATCTCAGATGGTTTTTTATTAAGTTTATGGAATGCTCTAAAAATATTTGAAGAAATTGACTTTCTTACAACTTCTTCTTTGGACATCTCTTTCTTTTCTATTTTTTTATCATATTTTTTTAAGATACTCACTGCTTCTTCAACATTTTTAAAAATTAGTATTTCTTTCATTTTTCTTCTACACCCTTTCTCTTACTCAAATATGGATTACCCACTTCTAATATAAAATACCTAAAAATAGTTTTTTCAGAAATATTTGAAGAATTAATCCATTTAATTTTATATTTTCCTTCTAATTCTAATTTTCTCTCTCTACCTTTTATAGTTCCCTTTCCTGCATTTTCTCCCCAACCAATTTTACCATTAATCTCCTTTCCTTCTTCTAAAGAAAATTTACATGCATTTCCTTTACACTTATTTGAATAAGACTTATCGTTTGTGAGAAAGATAACAAAACCACAATTAATTTTTTCTTCTCTTATAAGTTCTTCTAATCTTTCAATATCTTTTATCACATCATATCTACCTAAATCTTGAGCCCCATGAGGTTTTAGAGAATATTGTTCTCCATTTATCTCTTCCGAAGCTTCTTTTGTTTTATACTTTAGCTCTATTCCAATTTTATTGCTAATGTTAGAAGTATCTATTAGCACAATGTCGACATGTTTAGACCCAAAAACAAATTCTAATCTTATTTTGAATTTTTTACCAAATTTTTCATGGATTTTCCATGCCAAAGAATGTTGAAAGTCTGCTTCACTATGGAATATTCCTCGTTCATTAAAACATTCTTGAACTAGTTTATTAACTTCCTCTAAATTTATCATTTTTCTTCTACCTTCTCACGTAATTTATTTAACACAAGTATCATCGCTTCTGTATCTAATCCACAATACTTCTTTAAATCTTCCCTTACTTTCTTAATCTCTTCCTTCTTTGCTTTCTTTCCGTCAATATCTCCATGAGTTATATATGCATATCTAATTGAAGCTTGTGCTCCGTTTGCAATTTCCATTCTCTTGTAAGTCATATTTGTCATGGCTGGAAGAACGTATTTTATTGATGCAGAACCTTCTTGTTTTCTATCATAATAATCAAAATTTCTAA
>JBBSYU010000029.1:0-3941 GCA_038045105.1 Nanobdellota archaeon
ACAGTAAAGAAAATAACTGCATCATTTATGATGCAGTTTTCATTTCTGACATAATCAAATTCTAAGATTAATGTCCAAATCTTCTTTCATAATTTTTATGATCAAAATATTCCACAATAATTGCAATTAATTCGTTATTATCTGAAGAAACAGAATAAACTAATCTCCATCCATCAGGTAATGGATACCAAAGGAGATTATCAATATCATATTTTTGAATATATATTTTAGGTATTCTTTCTTTTCTGATTCTTTCTCCGCAAAAAGCATTTTGTTTAAAATCCTCTATCGCTCTTCTTAATGCCTTTTTTAACCAATTAGCTTCATTCAGAAAATTAAATTCATCTTCTATTTTTTTATCTGCAAATATAACATAGTCAACAGGCTTGAATAATCTCATAAGAATTAGTATCTTTTATTATTCATAAATCTTTTTATCAGTTCTGGATTATAAATATAAATTACATAATCAGAATTATCAACCCCTATCTTGTTATTTTCAACAAGATAAGCCAAGATAACATTAAAAGTTCCCCACATCATTTTTTTTGGAAGATTATTGAATAATTCTGTTTTCTTAAATTCTCCACTATGTTCTTTAATAAATTTTTCAACCATTATAACTGTATCAAGCCTTGGCATTCTAGTTATAATATCTTCAGTATTGCAGTTCAATTGGTTTTCAGTTTCCATTTTATTTATGTCATCAAGTCCTTCGGACTTGTACCTCGGCTTAAAAGCCGAAGTTTGCTTTTTGCTCTGTATCAACAATTTTATAGTATTATCAGATGATAATATTATCAATTGATAATATATAAATCTTTCTATTTTAGGATATATCTGTAATGTAAAATGTCAAGAAATGTTTGTGAGAAGATAAAAATATTAATCAGGGTAATAAATTAAGAATCAGATGCCATATCTTAATCAACTAACTAACCATTTCTAAAAATTTCACAATTCCTATAAATTATCATTAAGGTAATAGAATTAAGACTTAATCTTCAAACCTTAAATGAACTTCTCTGTCATAATCAGCAAAATGCTTAAGAAATTGTCCAACACAATATCTTGCCTTTTCACTTTTTCCTTTTCCTGCATTATGCAAAACAAATATAGAATCATATTTTAAAACACTGGTATCACATTCTTCGCAAGAATCTTCATCTGTTCTATAATAAAGTCTTACTGGATTACTATGCAAAGCTTCTCTGAATTTTTTATTATCAGGTAAAAATTCTTTTGCTCCCAAAAGTCTTGCAGTTATTGGAATAAGGTAAAAAAAATCTCTGTCTCTAGTTAAGATAGCTGCTTTTCTATCTGAAAACATAGATATCCAGTAAGCTAATGCAACTAATTTTTCATCAGCATCATGATAACTAAAGCCAAAATCAGGCTCTTGAACCCCCATTTTTGAGGATTTTTTTAATCCAATTGTTCTGTCAATAAGTTTTACAACACCAACAAGCTCTTCATATCCAGGATCATCTATATTAATCAATTTTGAACGAGACAAAGCAACACATTTTTCAACAACTGACACTAACTTTCCATACATCTCACTATTCCTGTCTCTTATACTCAATGCTTCTCCCCTGCGATTAAATGGGCGTTCTTCAGGAAGCAGATGATTTAAAACCCATTTTACAACAGAATTAAATTTCTTAGATGTATTGTGAGAATTTAAAAATTCATGCTGATTTCTAATTTTTCTTGCATAAATCTCTAATTCCCCGACTATTTCAGGTATTGTTCTTGCTTTCTTGCTCCCTATGACAGCTGCTAATTTTTTATTTAATTCAATTTCTCTTTCTAATTCTTCAGGATTAATCAAAGAGTAATGATTAGCAAAAATTGTTCTTTTTCCATAATCCTCATGAATATTTTTGCTGCTTCCATCAACTAAAACAATATCATTCTCATTTAATACTGTTTCAAGACTTGCATTTCTTTTTGTCCTGAATTTCACAGAGGCCTCAGGAAGCACCTGTTCTGCCTGAGTTTGAGGTTGTAAACATTGTTGCATTTTATATTATATAACATTTATTATACTCACTCAAAATACCTATTTAAACCTTTTTATTTAACCACTATAAAGTTACACAAAACATAAGGTTTATAAGCATTAAATATACATATTTTTATATCTATTGCAAAGATAGTATGGTAATAATATTGGTAGCATAAAAACAATCAGTTATGCAGATAAAGCAAGTGAGAGAATGATTCAGAAGCTCTCACTAATCAACAGATGCCCTAACTCATAGAGCATGTTCAATTCCAATAAAAAATCAAACAAGAATTAAAATATGTAAAATGAAAAATCCATCTAAAAAAATACAGCAAAATAAAGCAAACAAAAAAATTAAGACAATCATGCATGATGAAGGAATATTCAGGGCAGGAATAATTTTTTTAATTTTTTCAGGGTTTACTTCAATTCTTAATTACCTTTATCATTTATTCATGGGAAGAATGCTTGGCCCTGAAGAATATGGAATTTTAGGAAGTTTATTTGCTATCATTTATCTGGTAGATTTTTCAACAGGAACTTTTAATCTTGTGATATCCAAGCATGTTGCAGAATTCCATGGAAAAAAACAAAAAGAAAAAATAAAATCTCTTTTTTCAAAAGCATTCAAGGTAATAATGGTCTATGGACTGGCTGGATTTTTAATGTTTCTTGCGATTTCTCCGCTGATTAAAAATTTCATGAATCTGCAAAGTTATTCAGGACTGATTATTGTTGGATTAATTGCCTGTTTTTCATTTATAAGCGTCTTATTCACAGGAACATTAAATGGATTGCAGAAATTTGTCTGGCAAAATTCTTCAAGCACAGTCTCAAAAGCATTGAAATTCACTCTTGCAATTATCCTGGTTTTTATAGGATTTAGCATTAATGGCGCACTAACAGCAATACTTATTGGGATAATAATAAGTCTTTTCATTGCCTATATTCCAATCAAAAAAGAATTTAAAGATGTCAAACCCAAAGATTTTAATGCAAAATCAATTTATCTATATGCTATTCCTGTATTTTTTGCAACAATGTTTTCTGTTCTTGTAATAACCTTTGACCAGATTTTAGTGAAACATTATTTTTCATCTGCTGACGCAGGAATATATGCAGCAGCAGGAATGATTGGAAAAATGATTTGGTTTGGTTCATCAGCTCTTGTTGGTCCATTATTCCCTAAAATAGTAAACTTAAAATCAAAGGGAAAAGACACCTCAAAGATGCTGATTAAAGCACTGGCTTACACAGCAACACTGGCAACACTTGGCTCCATTGTATTTGCAATTGCTCCTACATTTATTATGAATATATCTTACGGAAGTCAATACTCAGCAGCAGTCCCTTTAGTCCTTATGTTTGGGATTGCAATGGGGTTATTCTCTTTAATTCAGGTTTTGATGGTGTATAATTTAGGAATTGGAAACTACAAATTCATCTATGTGTTTGCAGCAGCAGTAATCCTTGAAATCATAGGAATAGTTATGTTTCACAGCAATCTCCAGGAAGTAGTCAAGATACTATTAATTACAAATATCTTCATAGTCATAAACATGCTCATATTAAACAGAGATGATTTGCTTAATCATATTAAGTGATGAAAAACAATGATAATCAAAATGAAAAATCAAACAAAGCATAAATCCATTAAAAATATGCATAAATCTAAAAAAAATAAAGAGGCTTTTGATGTAGCCCCAATAGTAAGGCAATTCTTTCATCCGAATGATAGTAATCTAATGAACAATAAGTATATAAATTTTTCTGTTGATAATAATACTGGTGCAGAGGGTGCTGCTCCAGTAGCCTCAACAGTAAGGCGCCAGCCTGATGAGCTGGATCTTTCATCCGAAAGAATTCCGGGTGCAAATCCCGGCTGGAGCGCCTCTGCACTTTTTAGTAATTCTAATATCAAAAAAACAAT
>JBBSYU010000030.1:0-8324 GCA_038045105.1 Nanobdellota archaeon
TTCATCCAGGGGCGCAATTGTAGCGCTTAACCCAATCCTTACAGGACTAATCTTGCTTATTTCTTCAAGTCTTTCCAGTGAAATTGAAAGATAAACACCCCTCTTATTTCCCATAGAATGAATCTCATCAATAATAACAAACTCAACACCATAAAACAAATCAATAAATTTCTTAGAAGTTAACACTATTGCAAGTGTTTCAGGAGTTGTAATAAAAATATGGGGCGGATTTTTAAGCATTTTGGCTTTTTCACTAGTTGTAGTATCTCCTGTTCTCAAACTGACTCTTATTTTTTGCAGTTTAATATCTTTTTTTTCAGCTATTTCATAGATTTCTTCCAAAGGCCTAAGCAGATTGACCAAAATATCATTATTTAATGCCTTAAGCGGTGAAGAATAAATACAATAAACCTTGTTTTCAAGTTCATTTTTTCTAGCCAAACCAACTAAATAATTAAGTATTGCTAAAAAACTAGTCAGTGTTTTTCCGCTTCCAGTTGGAGCAGATATTAGTATATTTTTTCTCTCATGTATATTCATTACACCATATAACTGAGATTCTGAAAACTTTTCAAATTTTGAAAAAAACCATTCTTTAACAAGAGGATCTAAAATTCCATTTATCTCCTCCTGTTTTCTTAATTCAGCTCTTGCATAGGTTTTTGCTATAGTCGTGTTTTTCATTTCCATATTTAACAATAATTATTATTTTTTCAAAGAACACCTTTTATTATTCATATTTTTAAGAAGAATAGTATATAAATTTAATTATAACTCTCTTCTTCACTAATCTCTTTCTCACCAGAATCTTTTCCAAGGAAATATGCAATTGCAATAACCACAATTATAATTAAAATAATTCCCATCAATATCCAAATCCAGGCATTACTCTTGCTCTTTTCAACAACCTTTACAGGCTCTCTAACTTCAATACCCCATAAATGCTCAGCAGTCTGCAATATTTTTTTAATTTCCACCTTCACACTATAATTTCCTTTTCTTACTGCCTTAAAATCATAAAATTTAGAATTCTTCTTAATCTCTTTCTCATCTAAATACCATTTTATAGAGTCATAATTTGAATTTTCAACTGAAAATCTTTCAGTTATGTTAATTAAAATACTTATTTCACCAGAAATAGGATTTGGATTTATAATCTCTAAACCGCCAGAATCATTAATCTGATTTATAGTTATCTGATTAATATAATTATTAGACACATTTGTAATATTTATCTGATTGACTGTTACCTGTGTGTAATTTTGAATAACATAATTTGAGGGCATAGTTACATTTTCAACTGATTCTGCTTCATAATTTTTAGGAACAAGGCTTGTATCTCCTACTTTATATTTCTCATAATTAATCAAAACTGTAGGATTTTGTGCACTTGCATTTACCCCGGGACTAATAGTGGTCTTACTTTTATTTCCAACAAAAGAAACTTTCCACTTATTTTTAATTCCATCAAGAATAAGTTGCATTATTGTTTTATTTATATAATCTCTTACATTTCCAAATTTTCTTAAATCAGACTGTCCATTAACTAAAACCATTCCACTAAATACTTTTTTTTCACCATTAGGGAGATTAAAGTCTATACTTCCACTCATTTCACCTGTAGCAGTATTGTATGCCCCAAAATAAGGTGTTCTAACCTCATTTCCATTTCCATCTCTAAGCATTAAACCAAATGCATTATTTTTTTCAACTATAATAAATTTTGCAACAGTATTAATCACAGTATCAACAAAAGTTTTCCATACATAAAAATCACTAAATCCTTTCGAATACCACTGCCCTTCATAACTCCCCTTTACACTTGCATCCAAAGAATTTACAATATAAAGATTACAAATGAGAATCATCACAGCAAAAATAAATAATATTCTCTTCCCTTTTTTATTTGTTTTCATTAAAATATCATGTTAACAACCTTTAAAAAGTTATTCGGTTTTACTCTTTTATGAAACTAAGCAAAAATAAAAGAGACAAGATAGCAGAACAGATACTTTTATTTCTCTATCATTCTTTTCCCAAAGAACCATTCACAGCAGAGATTGCAAGAGAAATAGCAAGAGATGAAGAATTTATTAAAAAAATCCTGTTTGAACTAAAAGAAAGAAATCTAATTATCTCTGTCAAGAAAAACAGTAAAGGAGAACTTTTCTCAAGAAGATTAAAATGGAGACTTACAAACCAAGTCTATGACATTTATAGGTCTAAACAATAAAAACAATAGATAAGATAAATATCTTTCTTAATAATATAAATCTTTAAATAAAACCTTTCTTCTCTAAACAAATGGAAAATAACAATATTAAACTATCCTTCTCAAAAGTAAAGCAAGATATTCAAACACTTGAAAATACGATTTCTGGAATAAAATCAGAAATTAGCGAGATTAGAGAACTTATTAATTCTCTTTATGACTCATTAATAGAGTTAAAATATGCTCCAACACTCAATTCCAACACTCCAACACTCCAACACTCAATTCCAACACTCGACAGATATCCAACAGACACTCCAACACTTCCACAGGAAGTAAGGGGGTTAATAACCCCAAATTTAAGCATTTCCACAGGAAACGAAGGGGTTCCAACAGACAGACAGACAGACAGACAGACAGACAGACAGACACATTTTCCTTATATTTCAGATGTAGAATCCAACATAAAACAAGCTTCTGAAATACTTAATTCTCTGGATAAACTCAAAAAAGAAATAAGGTTAAAATTCAAGCAATTAACTATTCAAGAAATGCTAGTCTTCTCGACAATATATCAGTTGAGTGAAAAGGATCCTCAAAACACAACCTATAGCAAAATAGCCCTTTTGTTAAGTCTAAGTGAAAGCTCTATAAGAGATTATGTGCTTAAAATGACAAGAAAAGGCATACCTATTAAAAAACAAAAAATAAATAACAGGACAGTCCTCTTATCAATTTCAGGAGAACTTAAAAAAATAGCAACCCTCTCCACAATAATTCAGCTTAGAGAGCTTTAAATAACAATATTTAGCCTTTTTAGGGCTTATAAAACCAATTTAAAATTGTTTTCAAACCTCTTTTCAGCACCTCAGAGCAATTTTTTTATTATATTTCAAAAGCTCCTCATATATTTAATATCTAATTGTATTCGGTGTAACGAGTTTGTTTCAGCTCAAGCTAGAGCTAACTTCATTAAAACTTTTATTTAAGGATTATAAGCCTTATAAATCCATTTTTTAGCACTTTTAAGACTTTTAAATCAACTCTCACAATAAGGCTTAAAATTGCCTGATTATGCCTAATTCTCTCCTTTAAGTTTTATAATCCCTTTTTATTTCCTCTCACTCTTTATTTTACTCACTTTTTCACTGAAATTAATGATTTTTACAGGTTTTTCCATGTTATCTAACTCTCACTTTTCCTATTTTTAAGTGTTTTTTCATTAAAAAACACTGGCTTTTACAGGTTTTTTAGTATCTAACTCTTACTTTTCCTATTCTTGAGTATTTTTAATATTTTACCTATGATTACTCATGCTCTTCAGGAATCTCAAGCTTTTTCTTCTCTTTATTCTTTATCTTCTTTGCCTTTAATAATACCTCTTTAGCTTTCTCAGGAATATACACTCTTTTCTTATTATTCTCTCCAATTATCTCCTCAATTAATCCTTCACTTTTTTGTTTTATTGAATTTATCTGTCCCCTTATAGTAGCTTTTCTTTTTCCAAGCATTGCAGCTAGATCTTCATAGCTTAATTTCATTTCAGAGTTCAATAAAACAAAGATAATTGCACGCTCAGTTGCAGATAAATTGTCCAAAAATGCTGTTTGAACACCCGTTTGAACACTGTTTAAAACACCTTGAACAGGTGTTTGTTTATTAAACACTGTTTGTCGCTGTTTAAACACTGGCTTCTCTCCAACAAGTGCAAGCACATTTTTCAAATTTTCAAGCTCTTCTTTAATCGTCGCTATTTCACTATAAATCTCAGAAATATCATTTTTTAGCTTAGAATCCTTGTCATCAAGATGTCTAATCCATGTGCTCATGCTGTTTATATCATGTTTAACGCTGTTGAAGCCTGTTTGAACAGCCCCTTTTAGCTCTTCAACTTCCCTCTTCTCAGCCTTTTTAGTAAAAAATCCAAACATAATTAATCTAAAAAAACATTATTTATAAATCTTTTGTTTCCCAGGTGTTTAAACAGGCGTTTAAACACCTATTTATCGTCGATAAAACCTCTAATCTTAAACACCCTAAAAACAAGATCTTTTTCAGATTTTTTCAATAAATTCTGGAAAAAACAACAATCCAGTCAAAACAAAATAACAAAAAACCGCAAAACAGGGTGTTTAAACAACTCAGAAATTTAGCAAATTTACAAAAAATTAAACAAAAACAAAGAAAAATCCTAAAAAAACACCAATAAAAAGCCATATACAAAGACTCCTCTATAAATCTAAAAATTAAGCAAAAACAAGCTAATTTTACCCCCACATAATTAATCAAAAATAAGCTAAAAATTAAGCAAAAACAGCTTAATTTTAACAAAAAATGCAATTTTGATTAAAAATTCCAAGTTCATTTTAAGCCCAATAATAAGCTTTAAATATTAAAAAAACATATCAAAATAAGCTAAAACTAACTAAAAGATAGGAAAAGAGGTATTGATTAAACTAGCTTAAAATAGCTAAAATCAGGTAAGCAAGAATAATCAAAAATAGCCATAAATTAAATTATCAAAGAATCAAAACATTGCATCCAAAATATCACAATTCACAATATCCTATCTCACACATAACTCAAAGATCATAAACTCATATTTTTCTCAATCTGAGGAAAAAGTGCAATCTTGCATACTATCAATCGTAAGATAGATAAGCCAGATTGCAAAAGGTGATAAAAGAAAAGAAAGAAAAGAGGTTTAATCTAATAGGAAACCTGGAAAGTTAAACCTAGAAGATTAATCAAAGAAAGGGGTAAGAGGTGAAATACCTTATTAAAAGGAGGAAAAATGGAAATAGATCATATAATAAAAGACCTTGGAGCTGGTGCTTTAGTTTTAAGACCGCAGGAAACATATAGCTGTGCGCAAAATAATTTACACCCTCTTAAGTACAGGCATATGGGTCTTCTTGTAATCCTAGTTCTAGTTCTGATACTAGCAATCCAAAATTCTTTTGTTTGGCCATCTATTGTTTCATCAATCCTAGCCATTACAGCTATGAATCCTTCAGTCACAATTCTCAGAAAAGAGAAATAACAATCAATTTCATGATATAATTATGGAATATCATGATAAGTTATGTTATGATTATATTAGTTTAGCCTAACAATCTAGATTATAAAAATCAAAAACAAAACAAAAAACATTTTTTATTTTTAAAATCTTTAATGTATTTATAAATCTAGCAGTAAATCTAACCACAAAAATCCAATTATCCGAACTTTTTATTAATTAATCTAATAAAAACCAACAAAAAACCTTAAAAACAACTAACACTATTATAATATTATCAATAAAAAGAAAATGCCAGATTCAGATAAAAGATTAGAGCAAAGAGCAGAAGGAATAGAATATTATTCTCCAAATAATAAAATAGAAAACTTAATAGATACAACTCTGGCAGTAGGTTTAGCAATAGGCATTATAACGTCAGGTTATACCTATAAAGTTCAGGAATTAACTTCTCAGGCTTGTCAAATAGCAAATAATATTTATCAATATCTTGAGAATCTAATATGATTATAATCATAGAAAACTATATAAAATCAATGGATTTAGAATTTTTATGACAGAAACAATAAATATAGATAGAAGTGCAATAGAAGATTTACAGAGAATAAAAGAAGAATTTGATTCAATCATGGAATCAATAGAGCTAATGAATGATAAGGAATTTATGGAATCATTAAAAAGATCAGACGAGCAAGTAAAAAAGAGGGAATTTGCAGATTGGAATGCCTTATAAAATACTCCCAACAAAAGAGTTTGAAAAAGATTTTAATAAATTAGATGAATTTATGCAGGATAGAATAAAAAAGAAATTTATAGAAGTTGCTGAAAATCCCGACAGATACAAACATTTACATTATGATTTATCAGGATATTCAAGAATTTGGATTGGAAAATTAAGAGTAATCTTTGATTATAACATTCAAAAACAAGAATTATATCTAAGAAAAATAATCTTTACACATAAATATAGGGAATAAAAATCTCAGCTAAAACTTCTTAGCAATTTCAAAAACTTCCTGCATGAGAAAGTAAGCACTACAAATCTAATAAAAATAATATTTGTAGTGTATAAGACAAAATAAAATTAATTGTCAGGAGTCCAAATTAATTTTTATAAATTTTTGGTAATGTCAATGACTTGGGAAGCGAGGGGGCCGAGCAAAGGGGTAAGAAAGCGAAAGATTTATATAATTTATCGACGATAAATTGTAATGATACCGAATTGTGAAGGCTGTGATTATGAATTTCAAGAAGCATTAAATTATCTAGAACAAGGTTATGATATCTGTTTTGAGAATTTTGGAAAAGGAAGCAAAGGAAAACATCTATTAATTGCAGTTATTGATAAAAATGGAAAAATAATTTTATATTAATAATCAAGCTAAAACTTTCTGCTTTTTCTAAAAACTTCCTGCTAGAAAGATTTATATATTAGTTATACTCTATAGTTATACAATTAAACATTTAGTTATACAAAACAATCAACATGGCAATTGAAGTTAAAACAAAAAAATGGGGAAATTCACTTGGAATAATTATTCCAAGTAAGGAAGCTGAAAATTTAAAATTAAAAGAAAATCAAACAATAAGAGTAGATATTCATGTTACAACTGAAAACCCCTTAAAAGAGATGTTTGGAGCATTAAAATTTAAAACACCGACGGAAAAAATATTAAAAGAAATAAGAAAAAATGAGAGCAAATGGATATAATAAAATGCCTAGATACTTATGCCTTAATGGAAATTATGAATGAAAATTCAAAATTTGCACATTATCTTAACTCCAACTTTGTAATAGCTGACATTACCTTAGCAGAATTTTATGGAGTTATATTAAGAGAACATGGAGAAGAAAAAGCAGATTTTTGGCTAAAAAAGCTTGAGAATTATGCAGAACAAGTTTCTTTATCAATCCTCATTGAAGTAGTCAAGTTCAGGCACGAAAACAAAGAAAAGAATTTATCTTGGGTTGATGCAATAGGTTATATATTTGCTAAGCAAAACAATCATCTCTTTGTCACAGGTGACAAAGAGTTTGAGTCTCTAGAGGGCGTTGAATTTGTAAAGAAATAACAAGTTAAAACTTCCTGCTTTTTCTTAAAACTTCCTGCATGAATAAAGTAATGCCTAAATATCAAAATTTAATAAAAAATAAAAAAATTGTAGGGGGTAAAAGTTAATTCTAATAAACTAAAAATTAGGAAGCAAGCTAACCTAATTTTTTTATATCTTAGGTAATGTGCTGGGTTTGGAAGCGAGGGGGTTGGGAGCAAGAGGGGGAGAGAAAGAGAAAAATATAAAAAGGGGTTATTTCATAATAATTCAAGCCCGAAAGGAAAAGAGTTCTGATAGAAGATATAATATGACAAATAATTTAAATCTTGAGGGATGTATTGATAAAGATCTTAATTCAGAAATTCATCCGCAAAATATTCAAAGATTTTTACGAAAGGAAGAATATATTGGTGATGTAATGTTTGCATCTGGAACCGGAATTGGAATTACAGGATTATTAACAGAATCTTATAGTCTTGTTCTAGTAGGAGTAACTTCATTCTTATTTGGTTTAGGTTATAGATTATGTACAGGATATACTCATAATAGAATTAATGCTCGTCAAAATCTCTCTAATTCTCCCCCATCCAAATCTCCATAACTCCTGAAAAACACCCCTATTTTGAGCCTCTAAAAACTCTATTAAAACTTTTTATCTTCGCTAAAAACTTCTTGCATAAGTAAAAACCCTAAAATTAATTGTCCCAAGTCCAAATTAATTTTTTAATATCTTTGGTAATGTTAATAATCGGGAAGTGAGGGGGTTGGGGAGCAAGTAGGTACAAGAAAGCGAAAAATATAAAAAGGAGTTAATTCTAAAATCATTTAATGGAACCCTACACAAAACATTATGGTCCTTTGGAAGAAATATGTGATCTTATAGCAGGAGGATTAGTTTTGGGTGCATTATTATCCGGAGGGGCTATTATGAATTATATAAGTCATAGAGACAATCCAAATCAAAAAATAGAGCAAAGTTATGAAAGTGATGTGCACCCTTCTAGGTGGACAGTTAGAATAGCTAATAGTTCTTTTTAT
>JBBSYU010000031.1:0-17479 GCA_038045105.1 Nanobdellota archaeon
GTATCATTAGCTATGCTCCATAATAAATTATGGAGTTATCAATTTTGCACATATTTTATTTATTGGAATTGCCTATGATTTAAGAGATGATACATCTGTTGATTAAGAGAGTTATCAGTTTCTTCTTATTATTAACATTTTAATCTCCTCACCAACATCACCAAATCCTTCGGATTTGTACTCCACACTAAAGTGTGGAGTTTGCTATGGATTTGGTGAGACAGGACTAAAATCCAAGCAAGAGATTACCACACTCTAAAGAGTGTGGTTAGATTTTTGGCCTGTATCTCATTAGTTTATCACATTTCCAATATTTATTTCTGTTAATCATCACAACCTCAGCCCCCCATTCTGCCAATCCCTTATAATAAGAGAATTAGCCCTGTTTTCATCAGGAATTCCTCCTTTTAATAAAAAACTTCTTTTCCTTGCAATCTTTTCTATTATCCCGTAACTATCATTGTTCTTAATCTCTTCGTCAACGGAGATATCATAAAATCTTTCAAATTTTCTTTTATTATTTTTTAAAAATAATTTTATAATAGAATGAGCAACAATATCTGGATGCCTCAATCTTTCCTCACCCATAGCACCAATTAATCCATATCTTATTTCATCTTCCTTTTTCAGAGGAATAACGCCAGGACTATCAATTAATTTAATGTCATCTCCAAGATTAATCCAGTGTATTCCATGAGTTGTTCCTGCTTTTTTACTTACTTTCACTTTTTTCTTATGAGTGAGTCCATTGATGATTGAGGATTTTCCAACATTAGGATATCCTAAAACACCAACAACAATATCTGCCTTGCACTCTCTGAATTTTAATTTTGGATCTCCAACTTTCCTTTCAATAATCTCTCTTTTTCCGCATTTAGAAAATAAATTTTTTATTTCACTTAAAAGTATTTTATATGATTTTTTGTTTTTCTCAGAAACAAAAACAACAGGTGCAATTGCTTTTAGCAATTCAACTTGTTCATGTATCTTATCCTTATCAACTAAATCACTTTTATTCACAACAAAAATAAAAGCCCTTCCCGCCTCTGAAATAAATCTCTCCAAATCCTCATTTCTTGAAAGTTCCACTAGCCTTGCATCAAGAACCTCGAGGACAATATCACTTTCATGAATTATTCTTTTAATCACATCCCAATAAGGTTCAATATTCGTGTCTCTTGCCTGTCTTCTTCTGATGAATTGTTGCATTTTATTTTTTTTGAATTTATTTAATGATATTTTATTATCTTATTACTTTATCGGTATCATGTATATCTTATCAGTTATGGCGTCTGTTATTTTCCGAGAGCATCTGATCCACAACTCTTGTTTCTCATACCTCCTCATCAAGTTTTGCCTATTACTGGTATTATTTATCGGTATTGTAAAAACCTTAAGAGTTGGTTAATTAATTGATTAAGCGAGTTATCAGTTTATTCTGCTCTTACCCAACTTAATCTAATTATACATAACTTATCAGTTTATACATTACCAATACATTCATTTATATTATTAACAAAAACTTAGCTTAAATAGTTTTTTAATCATTATAACCAAAGAGAATAATGTTTATAAAAACAATATATTTAGTCAAAACATGTATGAATTTAATTATCAATACAGATTAAAATCAGGAACTGCTCATAATGCAAAGTATGAACATACCACGGTTCTTACAGCAACATTTTTATTTGGGCAGGAAATAACACCTCTGGAAAGAAAAGAAGTAAAAGAAAGATGTAGAACATCTCACAGAAGTGTTAATAAAACTCTTCTTAATAATTATCTTTTTGAAAAGGAGGGAGCTTGTTTTGAATATGCAGATAGATTATTTGGAAGAGCATATTACACCCGTAAAAGCACATTTACAATAACTCCTTTGCCTTTTAGATTAGGATTTAAATTAAGGCAAGAAGTATCAGGGCATCTTCCTCTTGAAGAAATGATTAATTTAAGTGCTTTAGATCGTTTTGTTCGAACAGGAGAAAATCCAAATCAAGAACAAAAAACAGAGCCACAGGAACAAAAGCAGACAGCATAACTGCAAAAGCAACAATCTTAATTTAGATATATATTTCTATACAATAATCCTTAAAAGTCAGAAATATATGGATTTTAAAATGGTAGACTCAAGAGTTTTAGATGATTTTAAAGCAGGAGACTGGATTGGTATTCATTATCAAGAGCCTGAAAAAGATTTTTATTGCTTTCCAACAATCGTTGAAGGAATAAGCAATAGAAATAAGAATCCTTTAGAGGAGGTTGTTGAAGTAACAATGTCGCCTGAAACTTGTCCAAGAACATTAAAAAGAGAATATATTTCTAGAATTTGGAAAATAGGTGAAGTTCATACTTAGTTTTAAATAAAATTATTTTTAGAATAGTTTTTTAATGATTATTTTGTAGTATCAAAAAAACAATGTGCCACCCCCACTTAAAAGTGGGGGTTTGTGACAGGCACTTGTTTTTAGGATGCTCCGAAATTAAAAGCAGTAAGTTTACGACCCCATTCTAAAGAATGAGGTTTTAATTTCGGACATAATAATCTTTAAATTAACAGATAAAACATTTAGATTATGCCATATCAAACAATAGAACAAAGAGCTGCCTTATGTCAACAAATTGCAAAACTAAAAAGTTGGGATAAAATAGAGATTACAACATATAATAGAAGTTTTAGTCCATTAAGCACCATTGATACAACTACTCAACTTAGATATTTTGTAAAAGCAGATGGCGAAAGAGTTACAGTATCTAGTGTGTATGATTCTGCAAATGCTAGGTATTTTATAAAAAGAAGAATAAAAATAGGGAAGATATCTCGAATAGTTCCATTGCAAGAAAGAGTTAGTTCTTCATAATCTATAAAATTTTAATAACATTTAATAATCTTCTTTTTTATCTATTTCTATGAAATCCAACTTTGAACTCCTATCACCTGCAGGCGATTTTCAATGCTTAGTGGCAGCAATAAACGCAGGAGCAGATGCAGTATATTTTGGATTGGAAGATTTTAATATGCGTGCAAGAGCAAAGAATTTTAAAATAAAAGATTTAAAAAAAATCAAACAGCTGACAGGGAATAGCATCGGGAGGAGGAAGGGGGAGCGAAGCGCTGGAGGGTGGGGCAAAGTATCAAATAAAAAAATCAGGAGATATTTAACCTTAAACACAATTATTTATGATAATGAAATGAAAAAAGTTGAGGAGATAGTAAAAAAAGTTAAACCTTATGTAGACGCAATAATCTGTTCAGATATTGCTGTCATGCTCTTATGCAAAAAGCACAAAATTCCTTTCCATATTTCAACCCAATGCTCTGTTTCAAATACAAAATCAGCTAAATTCTACAAAAAATTAGGGGCAAAAAGAATTGTTTTAGCAAGAGAATTAAATCTAAAACAAATCAAAAAAATTTCAAGAATAATTCCAGTTGAAATTTTTATTCATGGTGCAATGTGTGTAAGTGAATCAGGAAGATGTTTCACATCCCAGTTTTTATTCAATGAATCGGCAAACAGAGGAAAATGTATTCATCCCTGCAGAAGAGCCTATATTGTAAAAGATGAAGAAGGAAATAAATTAAAAATTGAAAATAATTATATTTTTTCAGCTAAAGATTTATGCACCCTGCCTTTTTTTGAAAAACTAAAAAATTCAGGAGCTGTTGCATTCAAAATTGAAGGAAGAAACAGAGAACCTGAGTATGTTGATACTGTTGTAAGAGTTTATAGAAGAGCTTTAGATAAAAAATTAACAAAAAAAGAAATCCAAGATTCTATGAAAGAATTAGAAAAAGCTTACAACAAAGGATTTTCAAGTGGATTTTATCTAAAATCTCCAACAAATGATGATTTTTCAAAAACAGAAAACTCATCAGCAACACAAACCAAACAATTCATAGGAAAAATAATTCATTATTATCCTAAAATAAATGTTGGACTTCTAAAGCTAAACACAGGAAAACTCCAGCTTGGAGATGAAATAATAATCTTAGGGAAAACAACAGGAATAGTAAGAGCAAAAGTAAAAACAATGGAAATTAAGCATAAACAAATCAAAGAAGCAAAGAAAGGACAAATCATAGGAATACAGCTTCCTTTCTGCAGAAAGGGTGATGATTTGTATAAGGTTGTAAAAAGATAAAAATCTACAAATAATTATAAGTTTATTTTACTTGAATCAGTTTAACAATTTGCAATTATTTCAGGTAGATTAGGAACATATCCTCTAACTCTATCAAATACCGCAGGATTTACACAATCAGTTTCTTCGTTTCCTCCCCTGTCAAGGCACCAACCAAAATCACTGCAACGAACATTATTAGCAGCAACATCTGGATTTAAAAAGCATAATGCGTCATCTGGTTCATATTTTATTTTACATCCATCAACATCTGACTCCTTATCTTCAGGATCATAAACAGCATAAAAACATCTTCCTGAACCTTCTGGAGGCCCTCTCTTATCACAAGCATATTCACTTACAGATTTGCCAGGAAATAATTTCTTGACTGTTTCTTCAGGAATAAAAGGACCAAGAATTTGATCTGGAGGCGCAGGAGGGTTTATATTTATTATTGGTGGTTCAGGTTCATCATCAGGAGTGTGGGGAATTTCACCGATAGGTCCTACAGTGTTAAGTTCGCCGCCAAGATTTTTTGTATCTGGATTTTTATTAGATGAATTCTTATAAGAAGCATAACCTGCTGAAAAGATTAGTATTATGACAGCAATTCCAATTATTAAATTATTTTTAGAAATCTTTTTCCTGTTTCTGTTAACCCTCTTTTTCATGAGATAAAAAAATAAATATCATTTAAATATCTTTCTGCTCTGTCCGGAATAACCTTATGATAGACTTATATTCTCCAAAAATAGCCTGTTTTTTATTTTTCTCCCCCTATTAATGAGGGAGAACAAATCAAAAACGAGGAAATAATTGTGCAAAAATGTATTATAGGAAATCACTTTAATAATCGTATAAGCGTTAGTGATTTACTATTTAGGGAATAACATTAAAAGTTACGGAAATTAATGTTATTCACTATAATTTAAAACTCCGGACAGAGCATATCTTTCCATAAAAATAAAGAATCCCAATCATAGCAAGCTATGGGGTATTCTTTAAGCCTCCAATTAGGAACAAACAAAAAAACTATCGTAGCAGGCTACGGAGTATTAGACCCAATTGGAGCAATAAAAATCCATTAAAGAATCATAATTCTATCAACAAGCACCCGCTAGTACTCTGGCTCTATAATTATCAGAATTTCTTTTTTCTCTTGCAATTTCTTCAGAAGTCATAGCTCTTGAATAATGCCAGCCGCATCTTGAACATTCATAATTAGCGGTTTTAGAAGTTCCAGTATCATAACCAAGAAATAGTTGTTCTCCGATATGTGCTCCTTCACCTCTTTTTTCAGATCTCATGCATTTTAATATTCCTACTACTCTTTCTGCATTTGCTATTCTTGCATCTTCCGCTAATCTTTCAAAATCAATTCTTACCATAACATATCTAAATCATATTATTATTTAAATATTATTATACTAAATATTGGTAATGTAAATGATGGAGGAAATATTAAGTAAAGAGTAAGTTATGGCATCTGTTGAATAAGAGAGAGCATCTGGTTTTTAGTCTCTCATCATAAACATTTTAATCTCCTCATCAATAACTCTTAAAGTTTTATGCAATTCCAATAAATTCCAGTTCTAAATCGTTCTTCTCTATAAAATCATCTATCCACTCCCCACTACAAATTCTTATAAACATGAGATTCTTTAATTTTAAAGCATGAACATACAAAGAGTCAAGCAAGGTGCAAAAATTACGCTTTACAATGGAATTTACACTGTAATCTTGGGGCTTTTCTTTCTTATTTTTATGAAACTGAATATGAGCCTTAATTTCAGTTCAATAACTTTATTATGGGGTTTTTTTACAACATACAGCGCTAAGGTAGCTCAGATTTTTTATCTTTTCAATGCATTAGTTGGCTTATTATTAATCTCAAATGGATTGACAATTATTTTTTTGTCTTATTTTATCATAAAAAGAAAAGATAAAATGACATGGTTAATCTTATTCCTTTCAGGAATAACAATGTGGGCAGGAATGCTCACAATATCATTTTTCCTCTGGAATTTCCTACTGATATTTTTAAGTGCAATAGGATGGCTGACATTTATGTTTGGCATGGTTCTGCCAATAAGATATTATCTGGAAAAGAATTACAGGGAATACTGAAAAATTATTTTTAATCTCCTAAACATAACTTATTCTCATCACAAACATCTCATCAGGTTTTTACATTACTAATATTATCTGTATCATATATGCTTTATCAGTTATAGCTTCTGTTTATTTTAGAGCTTGTAGTTGATTTTGCTTCTCACACTTTCTTAATCTCTGCTGCTCATCTTTTCTGCATTAACATTACCAATATTATCAGTTTTATACATTACCAAAAAGTTTTTAATTTAGTATTCCCAAAACACAACCAGTTTCCCATCTTCATCCCTCATGAAAAACCTGTCGCCTTCATCATTCCATATCTTGATTTTTGAATCATATTCTTTTTCTTCTCCAGCCTCCAAATCATTCAGAAAAAAGAAATGATTTGCATCATCTTTTACCTCCCATTTATCTAAATCACAATCAAAATCACAGATATTTTTTATTATAAAAAATTCTTCAGAAGCATTTAATTCATCAAGTTTAATGCAGCCTGCACATTCATCAGAACTTTTTTCCCATAAGCCAATTTCATTCTGCTGTGCAAATTTTTCAGCATTAATCAGCTTGTCCTTATATTTTAAATCTAAAAGCATAAAAGAGGTCGCAAGCCCTTTCTCCAGAATCTCAACATCAATCAATCTTTCATTATAAAAAACATATCTTAACTTTCTTTCATATTTATCAATATTTTCCTTATCCCTTAATAATTCAATGCTCTTGTTCTCAATTTCATTTATCAAAAAATCCTTTGCCTCCTGATAATAAGGTTTTTTCTTTTCAGGAGTATTCACTCCCAACAGTCTGATAGTTTCATCTTCTCCATTAATATTAACATGAATAGTGTCACCATCAACGACGCGGATTACAAACGCAGATTCCTTTTGATAGTTATTAGAATTATTATCAATTGCTTTTCCAGTAAATTGAGGCCAAAATATTGATAATAAGGCTAAAACTAATATTATTAACAAAAATATCAAGAGACGTTTTAATTTCATAGATTAAAATATAATTAATAAAATAAAAAGATTATTATACTATTTTATTTTGAAACTTTTTTCATTAACCATTCTCTAAGTTGTTCCGCTCTTTCAGGTGCTAAACCTGGGATATAGCCTTCTGCAGTAGTAAATGTATTTACTCTTGTATTTTCCATACTTCTTCTGGTATGGACAATTATATTAGCAGAGTACCCAGCTGTCTGAATAGATAATTCTGAAAAACCAAACATTAATCCAAAAATAGTTCTTCTCATATCCACATTCTGTATTTTTGAATAAGGAATTGTATTATATTTCTTTGTGATGATACCTTTTTCAATATAAATTCCATCTTTTCTAAAATCAAATAAAAAATTATTATAATAAATACCAATAAGTATAAGTGCAATTATGTATATTATTATAAATGAAACAATAAACTCTACTATTAAATAAATGTCAAATGCGATTTTACCATGATTAAAAAGTGCAGATAATCCTATGCCTCCAAATATACTTATTATTATAGTAGGAAATAATGCAATTATTCTCCATGCATTTTTTACCCTTGGATATAAATTTTCCATGATTTTTCCTCTTTTCTAATAAATTTAATGAATATTAAGTTTATAAAATTAACTGCTTTTTCTATTCTAGCTATTAATAAGTATATACTAAAAGTTATATACAAAAATTTTTAGTCTTACTAATTTTAAATAATATCTGTCCATCTTACATATCTAAAGAAGATATTTTTTCTTTGTAACAATCTCTTTCTTCAATCTTGAAATATGTTTTTGATTCATTCTTTTGGAAATCCCAAGAAGGGATTGGATTTATTGCATTACCAACTTTGTTAAAACAAGCCATATCTAAATCAATAAACTTGGAACTAGGTCTCCATTTAGAGTAATCAGTACCGACAAGTTTAAGTCTTTCTTCCCAATATTTACTATAACAATTGGTAGCATCAACACATTGTCCACTAGTTTTAGCTTCAGGAGGGCATGAGGTAGGGTCTAAATTAGCAATACAACTATAATATTCAAATTGAACTTTGTCAATTTCTTCATTTAAACTTACATTATTCTCTCCTCCGATAATGACTTTTTCTCCAGTAGTTAAATTAAAATTGACATTCCCTAAATTTCCACAATTACAACTGCAAATATCTACCCTACTGCTAGATACACTTACTTGGCCATTATAATTTCCTCCAATATTTTTACATAGATTATCACAAGAATTTTTACATAAATCCATGGACTTATTTAATTCTACTTCTGAATTATTTACATTTTTGGGTGATTGTTTAGAATAAAAGAAAAACCATCCAATTATAACTAAAATTATTATAATTATTAGCAAAACCCAAATCAACCACTTTTTCATAATGGCAATGAGTAAGCCATATTTAAAAACTATTCGTTTTTATTTTAGTAAGAAATAATTATTATACTTTCAGATTAGTATAAAATGGGTAAAAACACTTTTTACATTATCTTATACACTTTTATTATTCACACCAAGCAGTCTTATTGTTCCTAAGTCAGTTTCAATAGTATCTCCATCAATAACCCGAAGAACAAATGCTTTTTCTCTTTCATAATTAATATTATTGCTAACAGATTTCCCAGTTAAGTATGGATAATAATAAGCTAATAATCCTAAAACTATGATTATTAATAAAAAAATCACCAGTCTCTTTCCAAATCCCATAAAAAAGATATATTTCTCTATTATATAAATGTTCAACACAAAATTATTTAAACCTTTAATTATTATCATAAACATGGAATCTGAAATTAAAAGAATAGATGAAAGATTAATAAGATTAGCAAGAGATATGGAATTAATAAAAGGATTATTAATGGCAAAGGTAGATGATGAAGGTGAATTATCTGATTGGGCTAAAAATGAGCTAAGAAAAGCAAGAAATGCTCCTGAATCAGAAAATGTTTCTTTTGATGAAGTCAAAGATAGAATACAAAATAAAAAATGAGTTTTTCAATAAGTTTTGATAAAGGGGCTGCAAATTATTTAGAAAACTTACCTGCAGATATTTCTGAGAGAATAATCAATAAATTTGGAAAAATAAAAGAAAATCCATTTATATCAACGGAAATAAATTTTCGGATAAAATTTTTTCCTTGATATTTAGGAAATGAAATTAATATGTCCGAAAATTAATTTCATTTACTATAGATATATTGAACATTATGAAGGAGAGTATTATAAAATCAGGATAGGAGATTATAGAGCTTTAATTGACATAGATTTTCAAAGAAAAATTTTATTTGTTAGAATTCTTGATAAAAGAGGAAGAGTCTATAAGAGATAAAATAATCACAAAAATTCGCTGCATCAAAAGCTTTTTAAACATCAAAAAAACAATGTGCCACCACACACTAAAGTAAGTGGTTTAATTTCGGACATTAAAAATTTTCAGAATTTAATTAAATTTTTATGGCTTAAAAAACCTGAAAAATAAAACAGAAGGTTTTTTAAACATACTTTGTAATAATATTTTAAGATTAAGGTAAGTTAGGCATGGCAGAAAAGATTAAAGACATCTGCATAACTCAACTAACTTATCTGCAAGGAATATGGCATCAAAAGTAAGAATAAAATTAAGAAGCATGAAGATTGAAGAATTAAATAAAATCTGCAATCAAATAAAAGAAATATCTAGCAAAGCAGGCATACCGATTTCAGGCCCTATTCCTCTGCCAACAAAAAAACTCAAGATAACCACAAGAAAATCACCTTGCGGAAATGGAACAGCAACATTTGATAATTTTGAGATGCGTATTCATTCCAGAGTTATTGACCTTCCGTCAGATGACAGGGTTCTCCATGCAATAATGAGATTGTATGTTCCAAGAGATGTTACAATAAAAATTGAGATGAAAGAATAAATATTTTAGTATTATATATTCTTATAATTCTTATAAGTTAAATCATCTGTTGATTTGTTCTATCTCACAATTCAAACTCTTAATCTTCTCATAAACATCTCTTAAAAATTATCACATTACCGAAGTATCACAATAATCCTTAAAAACCATCAATTTATGCTAATTAAATGACAGACCCTGATATAGTAAAAGTAGACCTTTCAAGACAAAAACCAGATTTTTCATATGAAATTGTTATTGGAAGAAATTTATTTCCACAAGTTGCAGATTATTTGAAATTTGCAAAACTAGCTTCAAGATGTGCAATTGTAACAGATACAAACGTGAGTAGACATTTACATCCTGCTCGCTTATATTCTGCACTAGAACAAAAAAATCTAGATTCACGAGTTTTTACTTTTGAAGCAGGAGAACAAAATAAAACAGTAGCTACCTGGGATAAAATTTCAAATGATATTGCTGCAGCAGGTTATGGAAGAGATTCTGCAATACTTGCAATAGGCGGAGGAGTTGTAGGAGATTTAGCAGGATTTGTAGCAGCAACATTTGATAGAGGAATTCCTTATATTCAAATACCAACAACAGTTTTAGCACAAGCAGATTCTTCTGTCGGAGGAAAAGTAGCAGTAGATACTCCTGAAGGAAAAAATAGAAGAGGTGCTTTTTACCAACCAAAAATAGTTTTTATTGATATTGATACATTAGCAACTCTTCCTGACGAAGAATATGCAAATGGATTAGCAGAAACAGTAAAACATGCTGTAATTGAAGACAGAGATTATTTTTATTATTTAAATGATAGCTTGAATATGATTAATTCAAGAAATCCTGAAATATTTTTAGAGTTAGCAAAAGCAAATTGTTCAATAAAAGCAAATGTAGTTCAACAAGATCCAAATGAAAAAGGCAAAAGAAGAATTCTTAATTATGGTCATACAGCAGGACATGCAATTGAAAAATTAAGCAATTATCAAATACCTCATGGACACGCTGTTTCAATAGGAATGATGGTTGTAGGAAGAATCTCAAGAAATCTTGGCTATATGCCAGCAGAGGAACTAGCAATGCAAGAAAGATTCCTAAGAAATCTAGGACTTCCAACAACAATCCCTAATGGAATGACAGCTGATAAAATAATTGCAGCAACATTAGGAGATAAAAAAGCTGCAAAAGGTAAAGCAAGATACTCTCTTCCAAAACAAATAGGAACAATGCTTTCTTTTGAAGGACAATATGCAACAGAAGTTCCAGAAGAAATAGTAAAAGCTGCTCTGCAAGAAACAGGTGCTGCTTAAAAACCTAAGCAGTTTTTCTTAAAACTTCTGTAACTTCTTCAGGAGTAGCATTTCTTAAATTATTTGCAAACTGTAGATATTTTAAAGCAGAATCTATAATTAATGGTTTAATTTCTTTTTTATCAGTTCTGCCTTTACAAAGTTCCTCAATAACAGATAAAACTCCATTTATATGACTTCTAAAATTAGTTGTAAAAGAAGTAAAACTCCCGTCTAACATTAATCCTTCATAAACCTCAGGACCTCCAGGAGGAACTCCTGAGCCAAAAAATCCTCCATCAGCATGCCTTCCATTCCAAACATTCATTCCTATATATGGATATAATTGAGCCCTAAGTTGATTATTTTTATAGGCCTTTGTAACAAAACCTGTAAAAAAATAAGGAGGACTAGCCCTATCAACAACATAAATCCTCGGTCTCTCTCCTCTTTCAACTAATTTTTGCAATTGCTCAAATTTCATATTTATATTAAAATTTAGAAGTTTAAATAATTATCCTCCCCTTTCACTCCAAAAATATTCCCTGTTTTCTCAATATTCCTAATCATTTCGCGATTAGCAGGAATTTCTTTTTTCTGATTAACCAAAACTTCGCGACATTTAATAAAAGCCTTGCATAATTTTAAATTAACAGGACATTGTTCCTCGCATGCCTTGCATAGAGTGCAGTCATAAACAATCTTTTCAATAAATCCATTATCAATCATTATAACTTTCCCGCGAGGAGAATACTGCTCTTCTCTTAAAATTCTTAAAACAGGGCAAAGGCTTCTGCATAAACCGCATTTTATACATTTCTCAATTAATTCCTTTATTTCCTCCTTATTATTTTCATTTTCAACTGCCATTTTGTTGTTTTTGTTTTATTTAATTTATTATTTATTTGTATTGCCTATAACTTGAGAGATTAGGTATTAGTAGATTAAGTGAGTTATCAGTTTTTTCCACTCTTACCCATCTTAATCACTCATCTGCATAACTCATCAGTTTTTACATTACTGATGTTATTAGTATCAAAAAAACAATGTGCCACCACATGTCAGAAATCAAAGATTTCTGAGCACCCTAAAAATCTTATGAAAGATTTTTAGTGCATTAAAGTGTGTGGTTTGATTGGCACTTGTTTTTAGGATGCAGGAAATTCTTTTCAGAAAGAATTCTCCTGAACAGAAGAATCCTTACGGATTTTCTGTGCTCCGAAATTAAAACACCAAAAGAATATCCACTTACTAAAGTAAGTGGTTTAATTTCGGACATCATAAATGACTTAAGGGTTTGGCATTTGTTGATTAAGTTTTGGCATCTCATTCATATCTTAATCCCTCATAAACATCTCTCAGTTTATACAATTCCAATATTTTTTATTTATCAGTTTTTTACATTACTGATTTTTATTATTTTTTCTCCTCCTTTTTATCATTCTTATTATCCCTGCTTACAAATCTCTGGCTGAACCTATTTGTTATTATTTTGTTTATAATATCTCTTTCATCAGAATCCTCTTTTTTCTCGCTTTTCACTGGTCCTATGTTTGCAGATTCTTTATTTATAGGAATATTATTTATCTTTCCAGGAGTATGCTTATTATTCATTATATCATTTATCAATTTATAATCAACATTTGGTTTTGGCCTTGGCCTTTCCTGCATTATATCTGTCCTGACAATCTCTCTTGGAACCTGTTTTGCATAATCACTAAATTCTTTTTGGGAATTTGGTGAGACAGGACTAAAATCAGAAGATTTTTGGACTGTATCTTCAACTGCTTTTTTCCTTTCTCCAAAAAGTTCAGACTCAAAAGTCTGCTCATAATCCCTTATCCTCTCCATGATTTCTCTTTCTTTTAGATTAATCTCGCAAGGTTTGATTTCTTCAGGCTTAATATATTCTAGTTTAACTTCTTCTATCAAAACCTCTTTTTCCTCAACTTTTTCTTCTTTAGAAACTTCTTGTATAAATTCCTGCAGTTTCTCTTCAGGACTTTTGCAAATGTTTTCTCCATCCTTTTTTTCCTCACTCTCCATCTCAATCAAAACTTCAGCAGCGCTTTTTCTCTCGCCCAAACCAGGTTTTACATCAATTATTCTGTCTTTTGCTTTCACAGATTCAGGCATATCAATTTTTCTTCTGATTTTAACATTGCCTCCATCAATAACTTTTCCCCTGTTCATTCTTCCATATGGATCATGTCTTGATTTAACTCTCTGGATAAGGGTTATTTCAAAAGAATCAAGAAAATTCTTCCTTATTAATCCAATCCCATATTTTCCTAATTTTCCCTGTGATTTTCTTATTAATTCATTTATTTTCTCTCTTTTTTCCTTTTCTTCTTTTTTGAAAAAAGGGTGTATTATTCCTGCGCCCAGATGTCCAAAATAAGGAATATTCATTAATTCCAACAAATAAACAAATTCTTTTATCTTGTCAAAAAAGAATTTGGGGTCTTCTCTGTCAGAATAACCTTCAAGAGCTAATTTATTATAAACATTTTCTTCTAATTTCAAAAGTTTTTCATATTCTTCTCCATGAATTTTCCCTCTTTCTGAATCAAACTCTATAACAAGATTATATTTTTCAGCAAGCCCTAATAACTTGGAAACATACTTTGAGAAAAATTTCAATTTAACAACTTCTTTTTCTGATTTTGCTCTTCTTGCAACAGACAATAATTCATCCAGGTCATCTGTCTGAAATATTGAAGAACTTCTTCTTATCAGTGGGATTAATTTTAATACAGCTGAAACAATTATTCCTGTTATCCCTTCCATTCCGCATACATCCCCTAAATCAGTTTTCTTTGCTTTTATTAATTCTCCTTCTCCATTTACAAATTCTATCTCATCTATCCAGTCTTTGATTGTTCCATATTTCATGCTCCTGTCTCCGGAAGCATTTGTAGCAATCATTCCGCCAATTGTTGAGATTCCTTTATTAGAGACATCAATTGGAAATTCAAATCCTTTTGATTTTAATTTTTCATTTAATTCCCTTAAAGTAATTCCGGCTTCAACTTTTATCATTCTTTTCACAGGATTAAATTTCAATATTCTGTTCATTTTGCTCATGTCAACAACAAGAGAATTATTAGGAACAGCTCCTCCAACTAATCCGCTTCCAGCGCCCCTTGGAACAATATCTGCAGCAGGAGATTTCATTATTGCTAGAACCTGCTCTGTGTTTCTCGGAAACACAATCTTTTCAGCAATTCCAGTTAATCCTGATGCATCACTGCCATAGCATATAAGTTCTTTTTTATTCATTCTCAGTCACCTCGCTTACTTCAATTTCTTCCTCTTTCTCCTCTCCTGTATCTTCTTGTTCTTTCCTAGCATGAACTCCAAGAGCAATTGCAATTGCTTCTCCTAACTCCAACACCTCAATTCCAGTTCCAGGAGAATTTTTCTTTAATAATTCATATTCTTCCAAAGAACAAACAATTATCTTTTTTACACCAGTTCTCTTTGCCTGCAGAAGTTTTTCCTTTGCAATTTCATCTGCAAGTGAAGGATTTGTTATTGGCAATCCTCCGCAGCTTCCACAGCACATGCTTTCAGACTTTGAATTAAACATTTCCTTAACATCATATCCTATTAATTCCAATATTTTCCTTGGTTCACCATATATCTCACAATATCTTCCCAAATAACATGAATCCTGAAAACAAACACTTTCATCTGCTTTATTTTTAATCAAACCAGGATTATTTTCAAGTTTTATCAGCATCATTATCCAGATGTTTTTAGGCTGAATATTCCAGTCAGGAAGAATTTCAGGATAATCATATAGAAACATTTTATAACAGCATGGAGAATTAGTTATAATGCTTGTAATCTGCTCTTCCTTTAATATTTCAAAATTTCTTCTTGCAATCTTCCTTGCTTCTGCATCATAACCAGCTTCCAATGCAGGCAACCCACAGCATATCTTTTTGTCAATCAGCCGAAAGTCAATCCCTAATCTTGAAAATACTTTCTGATAAATATCAAAATGCTCTTTATTTTTGAAAAAAGTATGACATCCTGGATAATAAAGAACATTGCTTTTCCTGAATATTGAAAATAACCCCATTTTATCTTTCCTTTTTTGAAATTCACCTGTAAGTTATAAAAATTAACCTATTTTTAAATTATATATATACTCTTATGGTTATTTTGCAGAAGATATGTTAGGAGGGTTTTAAAGATTCTTTATATTTAGTTTTAAGAAAATCAGCAATAAACTCATTGTATCTCTTTTTAGTTTTTGTGTCTAGATATTTATAACCCTGTAAAATTTTCCTGCAGCTTTTAGTGCCGCATTTGCACTTAATTTTGGCTTTTTTATAATCCCATTCCAGAGTATCATAATCTATAGTCAGTTCATCACCTTTTTTTATATTCTTAAATGCTGCAATTTTGGTTTTTTGTTTTATATAAGTATTTGGACTGCAGGAATGATTAATATATTTTTCAGTTGTTTTTACATACATCCATTTTTCCCAATCAATTTGGAACAGATAAATATGTAATTTTTTCCTTTCAACTTCTTTTGTAGAATAAATTCTCCCTTTAAATTCACCAACTACCTCTCCTTTTTTAATCTCTTTTTTTGCAAATAACCCTTTTCCCTCGATTTTTGATTTTTTTAAATAAAATTTTCTCATTATAATCTTCATAGAATCTTTTGTATATAAATGTTGTTAGACTTTAAATTTATACTCAAAATCAAATCTATCGTAATCAAATTTTCTATAGTCAATACCCATTAAATGAACTTCTTGTTTTTCATTAACTATTTTAAATATTAACCTAAGATTTTTAAGAATCCTTGTTGATTTGTTTTGCCTTCTGTTTCATAACTCTTACCCATCTTAATCTCATCATAAACAACTCATCAAGTTTTTTATATTTCCAATATAGTATATTATTGGTATCATATATTTCTTATCAGTTATGGCCTTAATTGATTAAGAGAGAGTTTCTATTGCCCTCTCTTTCTGCTTCTCACCAACATCTCTCCAAGTTTTTACATTACCAGTATATTTTATTATCATTCAAATTCTCATCAAACAACTAGGAGATTCTCTTTCAGAAACAAATATCTTGGGAGAGAACTTCTTTCTCTCTTTTAAGATATTAAATGTTTTTAATGCAATTTCAGGATTATTGTTGTTTTGGCTTAAATGAGAAAGAATAAGAAATTTTAATCTTGATGAGGCATTTTCCAGCACACATAATGCTGACTGCCTGTTTGAAAGATGTCCTTCATCACTTTTTATCCATTTTTTAAGATAATATGGATAAAACCCATTATCAAGCATTGTTTCATCATAATTTGACTCTAAAAACATAGCATCTGAATCAGAAACATTTGCAATCACATTTTCACATGCATAACCAACATCAGTTATTATTGATATCTTTTTTCCATTAGAAATACTATATGAAACAGGGTCACTTGCCTTATGGGACTTTGAAAAAGCACAAATTCTCATTCCCCCGATACTTAAAGATTCATTATTCCTAATAGGATTTATTAAATCCTCATCAGAACATAAATAACAATTTTCAATTGTTTTGCCTGTTGCAAATATAGGTACATTAAATTTTCTTGCAAAAACATCTGCTCCCCTTACATGATCAGAATGTTCATGAGTAATTAAAATAGCTTTTATTTTCTCTGGATTTTTTCTTAAAATAAAAAGTCTCTTAACAATCTGCTTTGCGCTTATTCCAGCATCAACCAATACAGCATTACCATTATTTTCTACATAAAAACAATTTCCAGATGATCCTGATGCAAGTGCTGAAAATTCCATATAAAATTTAGTTATTTCACCTTTTTATTAATATGAGATAACAAACAAATTGAGTTTAAAAGCTTTTAATTAATATTCTTTATGGATATAATTTATAGTTTAAAACATAAATCATTAGTTGTTAAGTGAAATATCAGTTTTTTCCCTCTTACTCGACTTAATCTACTAATCCATAACTCATCAGTTTTATACATCAAAAAAACAATGTGCCACCACATGTCAGAAATCAAAGATTTCTGAGCACC
>JBBSYU010000032.1:0-3479 GCA_038045105.1 Nanobdellota archaeon
TTGTTTTACAGGATTTATCTTGTTTACCGAGAGGACATTATTTCTGGATAAAACATATTGCTTATTTTATATAAATATTTATAAATGATTAGTTTTTCTTATTAATATGGAAGATTTAGAATATTCTATTGGTCCTGGAACAGCAGGGATTGCTCAGAGGATTCCAGCAGTAGATAACAAATACAATATGAAAGGTTCTAAAGAACATCTTTCAATTGTTGAATATAACAATGTAATGCCTTGTGGCCAGAATCAGTATTAGTAAACTGAACAAATAAATATGGACATATCTAAGTTTAAATATAATTCTCCATATTCTTGTTATGTAAATTTAACAACAAAATGCAATTTAAGGTGCAGACATTGTTTTGGAGATTATAGCAAACCTGAAGAAAAAGAATTATCATTAGAAGAGTGGAAAAAAGTGATTGAAAAACTAAAAGAATCAAATGTTTTTTTTATTAATATTTCTGGAGGAGAACCAACACAAAGCCCTTATTTCAAGGAGTTTATAGAGTATCTTTCAAAAAAAGGCATGCATTTTATTCTAACTACTAATGGTGTTTTTTCTAAAGAAATAGGAGATTTTATAATAAAAAATAAAGAATATCTGATTGGAGTTAAAATAAGCCTTGATGGACCTGATGCTGAAAGCCATGGTTTTATAAGACTTGATAAAGATGGTAATTATAATCCTCATTTATTTAATATTGTTCTAGGAAATATCTTTTTTTTCAAGAGACATAAGATTCCTACAACAATAGCAACTGTAATACATAAATTAAATATAAATAAGATTGAAAAATTACAAAAGTTAATTCAAAAAATAAATCCAATAAGCTGGTTTATTTCTCCGATAATTCCTTTAGGCAGAGCAGAAGTAAGCAAATTTATTTCTCAGGAATATGAATACTTTGATGTTGATTTTTGGGACAACTTGTATAAAAATGGAAGAAAAAAAAGAATAAATATAAGACTTATAGATATGCCTGTTAAAGATAAAAATAGATTATCTGCTTACGGATGTGCGGGGGCATTAAACTTTTGTGAGATACATTCTGATGGAACAGTTTCTCCATGTACTTTATCCAGGTTATGCATACCTAAAAAATCTATAAAATTTGAAAATATAATTACTCGCTCTTTAAATCAAATATGGAATGGAAAATCATTTGAAAAATTTAGAGATTATATGAATAAAGGTTGTAATGGCTGTAAGATGTTATCTAAGTGCAATAAATGTGTGGCACAAAGTTTTAAGTATTTCAAAAATGGATATTCTCCAACACCTTATTGTATTAAAAAAGGCAGTTTATTAAATCTAAAAAATATTGATAAATACAAGGAGGTTCTTAAAAATAAATTTAAGATAAATTTGTAATGTATACTTTTAATAAACATGTGAGATGGAGAAAAGACATAAATAATATGCTTATTTGTGATTGTAAGAGGCTTATTGATCTTAAAATTCCTTTAGATTATGAAATAACAATGAAAAAAATAGAAAGAGGCATTGATGAAAAAGATTTAAGAGAAAGAGAAGAATTTTTAATTAAAGATTTTAAAAATTTAAAACTTTTGGCAAATCTTGAAATTCGCGCCATAAGAAAAAATGAATTTAATTCTGCAATGAAACTACTTGATAGAGAATTAAAAATTCGAGTAAGAACTAATAAATTTTTATTTGAGAAATTTAAGGAGTTTGGAGAATTATTCATTGGAGTTTTCTTGGATAATGAGATTATCGGTTTAGTTTGTGGTTTTCCTAGGGAAGATTATGTCTTAATGAGTGAAATTGCAGTTGATGAAAGATTCCAAAAACGAGGTTTTGGAAAGAGATTAGTAAAAGCATTTGAACAAAAGGCTTTAAAATTTGGGGGCAAGATAAATGTTGGTGCAATGGATAATGTAATTGAATTCTATAAATCACTTGATTATCATCCCTTTTTACTAATCCAGTTTAATAATAAAGATTATTCATTAAAAGATTTTTCTAGTTTTAGGCTAATTAAGACAGGTTCTGAATTTATTGAAGCTGAAATAAAAAGTTGCAATATAAACAATCTTAAAGGATTAAGAAA
This sequence comes from Nanobdellota archaeon, assembly GCA_038045105.1. Classification (GTDB taxonomy): domain Archaea; phylum Nanobdellota; class Nanobdellia; order Pacearchaeales; family GW2011-AR1; genus ARS1285. The sequence goes on from JBBSYU010000032.1 coordinate 2,082, forward strand.
AAAATATTCAAAAGCTCATTTTCAGTATATTTTCACGAAAAAGATTGGGTAAAATATCATTTATTTTTGGGACGCGTATTTCTAAAGAAAAAATCATCTTCAAATAACTCTTTGTTTTTCCTTTCTATTTCAGTTTCACTGAGATAAAAAATGATTTCATCTTCTAAACCAGGATTATCTGGATTAAAAAAAGGATATTTTTCCATATATTCTTTTCTTGCAGTTTCCACTGCTGCTCTTTCTAGGCTTGGTAAAATTAATTTTAATATTGGGCCTGGGACTAATTCAACGTCAGGCTTTTTTTTCTGGATTTTAGGTTTATTTGGAAAATATTTTTCTGAAAAACTAGAATAAAAATCTTCTTGCTCTTCCTGTGAAAGCTTTTTGACTTCCTCTTCAAGCTTTTTCAGATATTTTTTAGCATCCGCGTAAATTTCAACAAAAGTTCTTTTTTCTTCTTTAGTATATTTAGGCCATTTTTTTTCTAATGCTCTTTCTTGTTCTAGAGTTAATCTTGAAGATGCTTTACTATCTACTAGATCTCTAAAATATTCATAGCTAGATGCTTTTTCATATCCCCTCTGAGATTGAGTTTGATTAGGTGCTGAGACAGGTTTTTCAGCAGAATATAAAGGGTTTGTTAAAGCTAGAGAAGCTGTTAATGCATATGCTGTGTTTCTTACAATATTTGTTAAGCTCATGTTAAACAATCTAATATAGAATAGTTTATAAATCTTTTGGTTTTGTTGTGACTATTTAGGGGTTACAAATATAGGTCTTGTTATTCATTAGCAATGTAAAAACTTTATGAGATACGCAGATGACGAGCATTTGCATTTTAGTAAGCATATGTATTCATGAAATGCAGGTGCGAGAAGATTAAAATATTTAAGAGAAGATTTGAATTATTGAAAATATAATAACTGATGAGATATGTATGAGAAGATTAGGATGTTTATGAGCGCAAGAGTTATGAAACAGATGCCCTAACTTAATTAGCAGAGGGCATAACTGATAAATCATTTACAATACCAACAATATCTGAAATGTAATGATTCTAAGAAATGTTTATGAGATGATTAAAATGTTAATAAGGAATAAAAAATATGATTCAGAAACTCTGGCTTAATCAACAGATAACATAGCTCTGATAGCATTTAACATTACTGATAAATTACTGATAATATTGATAATATAATTAAGAAGCTATGAAGATGAGGAGCGAGGATTATGGAATATTATAAAACCTGATTACAAAACAAATCAACAGACGACATAACTTTGAATAGATAGCGACATTAGTAATAAATCCTTGATACTATAATTTAAATCTTTTTTGTTTTTCCAGTATCTCCGAACGTGATTAATCATTCTTAAATTACTCCAAAAGGTTTATAT
>JBBSYU010000033.1:0-4252 GCA_038045105.1 Nanobdellota archaeon
TTTTATTAACAAAACTTAACTTATCTATTTGTCTACTTCAAGGGGTGCACATCACTTGATTAACTTTTTGTTCTTCCTTTTGTTTCTCTTCTTTTAACTTCTCAGCCAAAATTTGTTTTTTATGTTGTTCAATAATTGTCTCAATTTTAGAAATGGCTAAATTAGTTAATGAATAAATAATCTCTTTTTTCTCTTTTCCACTAAGTTTTATCAAATCTTTAGCCCTACTTATAGTGGTTCTTAAAGAGTCTACATCAATCCCTAACTTTTCATTAAGTTGTTTTAAAGTTTGTTCGCCATTTTCATAAAGAATTAGCTGAATTTTGCCTGCCAATCCTTCTTTATCCATAACATCCCTAACAAAAAAGACATTCCTAACAAAAGACATGCTACCTGCAGATGCATTTTTCTCTAAATTTTGGGAGAGTGTAGCTTCTGTTAAAGTGTCTTTTTTGTCTTTGTTGTTATGTTTGTCTTTGTTGTCTGTTATGTTAGGGTTGTCTTTTTTGTCTTTTTTGTCTTTCTCTATTAAGTTACTTATCATTCTTCACCCCCTTAAGATTTACTCCAATTTCTTCCATGCATTCATTGAACTCTTGCTCTGCAATTTTATTTACAGATAATCTCTTGTCATTTTCTATATCTGGCAAAAAGACATCACCATCAGGAAAAAGAGTTCGTGTATCATTCACCCCTAATTTATTGCAGATTTCCTTAGCAAGAGATAAACTTGGGAGTCTTTTATAATAAATAATTAGGGAGAGATGGTTTGGAGTAATTTTGAGATCTTTGGCGAAAGCATACTCGGATTTATACCCTCTATCCTTAATTAGTCTCCTCAAGGAGAGGTTTTGCCTCACAGACTCCTTGCTATAAGGTTTTGTGTGGTTTTCGGTTAATACCTCGTTCGTTCCTTTCCCATTGTCCGATATATTTTCCATAGTCTTAAGAAACAGCCTCTAAAACCGGCTCAGTGTTTAATTGAGAATCATCAGAATTTTGAGATTTCTTCCCGAAAATTTTCCTAAAAAACTCTACGACTCTATAAATTCCATAAGGTTTTTCTGCCTCAGTTAGCATTTTATCGTCATCCATTTTTTATAACCTCTTTGTTGAATATAATCTGCCGAATGTATGTAGAGATAAACACTTCCAATTCTTCAGACATTTTTTTTAATTTCTGAAATTCTTCCTCAGTGAGCCTGATTGGAAAAATTCTGTTTCGTTTCTCCATTTTTTTCTTTTACCTCCACCAAGTTTCTCTCACAAATTATTTCTATCTCTTTTGCAATTTGTATTGCCTGCCCTATTTTCTCTTTAAAATCTTCTCCCGATTCACTTCTTAAGTTTTGCCTCATTTTCTACCCCATGTAAAAATTTTCCTATGGCCTTCCGAATTATGTATGCTTTTGCTCTATCTTCTTTTTGAGCAACCTTTTCTAACTCCTTGTTCATTTCTTCTGGTATTCGAAAAATTAAAGTTTGCATTTCCATTGTTTTTATCTTGTGGTTATACTCTAACATACAATAGAATACATAGTATATAAATCTTTCCTTTTATCCTCTATCCCAGAATATAAGAGGTTTAAGCGGTTATCCCATAACCTTATAAAGTATGAAAGTATGATTATTGTATGGAAAAAGAAAAAACTAATTTTAATATAAATCTTACACACGAACTATTACTAAGACCGAGAATACAACAGATAATAAAAATAATCAGAAACAAGAATATAAACATCTCCGATTTAATGAGAGAACTAAATATAACTTACAATAATACCTTCAATTATGTAAAGAAATTACAAAAGGTGGGACTGCTGGATGTTAATCAAACAGGAGAGCAAAATAACCCTTCCATAATCATCCCACTTATATCCGATGATATTGATATTAGAGAAAAATCCAAACTTAAAGAAGCATGCAAAGACAAAAATAAAATAACGGGCATAATAGTTACAATAAAAAAGAAAGAAAGCGGAGGGGTCCTCTGGGAAGAATCTAAACTGATTTACAAAGAGATGAGGGAACTCATACCTTCTAAAGCCCAATATTCTATGAAAGTCATAAAAGATGAGAAAATAAAAAGTAAGAATATCACAATAAATTTCCTATTTGAACCAGATAAAACATCAGATATACCTAAACTCCAGCAGTCTGAAAGGAAAGATAATGTGCAAAAACCCTAACTGCTATACAAATATAATACGCCCCCACGAAGACTCGAACTCCGATTCCAACCTCCGCAAGGTTATGTTCTATCCGTTGAACTATGGGAGCATGATTAAATATCCATATCTCAAACATCAACAAACTTTTTAAACCTAAAATTTTTCAAATTTTTATGGATTAAAGGCTTTTTGATACTAAAGTATATCCAAAAAGCTTTTTAAACCTCTGTTTTTATCCAATAAAATGAAATATGTACTGCCTATATCTTATCAGGGAAATGAAAGAAGCTCTGTTGAAGCAGCAGAATTAGCTAAAGATGATAAATCTAGACTCGCAAAATTCGCAGAACAATTTGATGGGACAATGAGTTTTGCAAATCCTGTTAATCCAAGGGCAGCATTTGATAGTGAAGAAAATGCAAGAGAATTTAGAATGGCTCTTGTTGAAATGTCTAGAATAGATTTGCAGAACAGATTTCATTATCAGCAGCTGTATCCTATTGAAGAAGTTCCTTCTGCATGATATCCCATAACCTTTAAAAAGCTTCTTTATTTAAGAATTTTAATTAATCTAAGGATATATTAGTAATGTAAAAACCCGATGAGTTATGTAAGCATGATTAAGCTGTGACCTAAATGATTTAATCATTTACTTGCCTTAATCAACTTAAGCCATAACTTATAAAGCATATACATTTCCAATAATAAATAAAACTATCAATAAAATATAAAATGACAAAGGCAAAAGTTATACAATTCAGAAGAGGATTGAAAAGAATCCATGAAAAGCATTTTATCTTGGATGTAGGTGCAAAATCAAAAGAAGATGCTAAAAAATTTTCAGGAAAACAAGTTATCTGGACAAGTCCGGCAGGCAAGAAAATTCATGGAAAAATCTCTGATTCTCACGGAAATAAAGGGCTTGTTCGTGCAATATTTGAAAAAGGATTGCCAGGACAGGCAAGAAACACAGAAGTAGAAGTAAAATAAAATTATTAATAAATCATAATCAATAATGTAAAATCAGAGAGATGTGGAGAGTAGATTAAGATGTTAAGAAGAGCATAATAAAAAACTCCTTCCTCACTTAATCAACTAATTTAACAACTCTTAAAAAATTTACATTTCCAATAAATAATATCAATAAACAATAAAATAAATCAAAAAAAAACAAATAAAATGATAAACTATCATGGAATAAGACTTTGCCCAGAAGATGCAGGAACAAGGCTTCCTAATAATTGGAATTATTCTATGACAGTTGGAGATAAAACCATAGAACCTCTTAGAAGAGAAGCAATATGGAATACTTTAGACAGAATGAATGCTCTTTACGAACCAGTAATACTGAGCAGATATCAAAGAATTCTTAATCAAAGAAAACCAAGATTAACTTCAACTCCAAGAGCAGAAAGAGAATTAGTTTTAGGGAGGGCATTATAAATGGTAATAGTAAGAAGAGCAAAAGCATATTCAAAAAGAAAACCCCTTGCAAATACTAGGAAGTCTAAGAAAACACAATTCTCTTATATAAAACAGGTTCCTCCTCAAAAAATTGTAAAATTTAATATGGGAGATGTTCCCGGATATGAGCAGGGAAAATATAAAATAAAAATAACTCTTTCAACAGAGGAAAATATTCAGATAAGAGATATCTCATTAGAAGCAGTAAGACAGTCTATTCATAAAGACATGACAGATGCATTTCAAAAAAGTTATTTCTTGAGATGTCATTGCTATCCGCATAATATTCTAAGAAACAACAGGGTTTATTCAGGAGGAAGCAAGGGAGAAAGAATCCAGACAGGAATGTCAAAGAGCTTTGGAACTCCTGAAGGAAGAGCAGCTGTTCTAAGAAAAGGAAAGCCTGTTTTCACAGCATATTTTAATGGGCAGGAAAATATTCCTAAAGTAAGAGCTTTTTTCAAAAAAGCAACACCCAAGCTTCCATGCAAAACCAGAATGGTTTTTGAGATACTGAAATAAATAAAAAGATAATTTTTGGGTTTTAAATATTCATTTTTTAAAGCTGTGTTGCATGATTAGGGCAACACAACAGGTATAATCTGTAAATTTGCTTT
>JBBSYU010000034.1:0-15037 GCA_038045105.1 Nanobdellota archaeon
CACCGGGGAGCATATTAATATTATTAATATTCTCTTGTTTATAAGGTTTATTGTTGTTCATTTTAAGGAATTATATTATGTTTTTTGAAAAATCCTTTAATTTCTTTATCAGTAGCCTTTCTTATTAAATTGAGGTAACTCTTTATCTTTAATTTTTTTAGATTAATTATTCTAACTTTGTCTTTAGAAATCCATTCTGATGATTTTTTGGATTTTTTTATAAATCCTTCTGATAAAAAGCTGTATAAGTAAACATACTTTTGTTTTGGCCATCCTTCATAGATTATTGCTTTTTTATTTTTCTCAAAATTTAAACTTCCAGATATAACTCCTTTAGAACTGATAATCGCCATAGCAATAGCATTATTTTTAATAGGTGTTGCATAAACACCCTTTTTTATCTTTTCTATTGGTATTTCTAAATCTTGAGGTTTATTTGGAATTAGAAAATTTCCTTTAATTTTTTTAGAGGTTCCATGATAGAGTATATTTGTTTTCATTTTAACTCTTTCTCCATTGCAAATACTATTCTTTTAATCATTTTTCCAGTTGGAGGTATTCTTTTTTTTATTTTATATCCTTTTTTCAAATAAAATCCAACTGCACTTTGGTTGGTATCTAATTTTAATTTTTTTATTCTTCGTTTTATTGCAAAATCTTCAATAAAATTAAGAAGAAGTGTGCCATATCCTTCTTTTATATGTTTATGGTGTATGTAAAAACCTTTGATATAATTATTATACAAATCAATTGTTCCTAAAATTTTATTTTTTTCTTTTAAGCAGAACATATATCCATATTTATATCTCCAAAGGAGATTTTTATAAGAATTCATAATAACTAAAACTTTTATATCACTTTCTGGAAGATATTTAGAGGTTATTTTTAACAAAGTATTTTTTCTTAGTTCTGCTATTTCTTTCAAATCTTGTTTTTTTGCTTTTTGTATTTTCATCTTTCCTCTCCTTTCTTTTCTTCGCTTAGCTTTTTTATTTTGCACAGGAAAAAACCTTCCAGGTCATTGTCATGATGATAAATTCTTACTGCCTTTTTCATGTCAGGATTAAATTTCTGATTTTTCCATTCTATAATTCCATTTCTTGTTTTTAATGGAAGATGAATTTCTTGTATCTCTATATCATAATTATCCAGCAGATGCTGGATAACTTCTTCATTTTCTTCTGGAGCATGAGTGCAAGTGCTGTATATCATTTCTCCTCCTGTTTTTAATAATTCTAAAGCTGCACTTGCTAATTTTTTGTCTCTTGCTCCAAATCTTTTTAACATTGGTTCACTCCATTCCAAGTAAGTTCTTGGAGAGCATCTGATATTTCCTTCTCCTGAACAAGGCGCATCAACTAAAATTTTATCAAATTTTATTCTTGTTTTTGATTTTTTTAATTTTGAACAAAGTTCAAGACCATCATGTCTTGTGATTATTGTATTGGTAATGCCAAAACGCTCTAAATTTGCAGAGAGAATAGATATTCTTCCAATGTTTAAATCATTTGCAATTATTGTTCCTTGATTTTTCATTTGTGCTGCTGCTTGTGTTGTCTTTGAGCCAGGTGCTGCGCATAAGTCTAAGAGAATTTCATTTTCTTTTGGTTGAAGAACGAGAATCGGCATCATTGATGTAATTTCCTGAACATAATAATAACCTAAAAGATGCTCTTGTGTTTTTCCTAATTCACCTGGCTCTAAGATTGATTGTATCTGAATAATCTCTGGATGAGATGAAAATGGTTGTGAGATATTCCATCCTCTTTCCTTTAATCTCTTTATTAAATCTTCAGGAGAGATTTTCAAAGTGTTTACTCTAATTGATTTTTTGCCCTGAGTTTTTGCACATTCAAAAAACTCCTCAACATCTTTATCATCTTTTAAAAGAAGTTTCATTCTTTCTATTAATTGGGTTTTGGGTGGGTAATAGGGTTTCATGAGATAATATATAGAATTAGATATATAAATCTTTAAATAATCTTAAGTATAAAATAGATTATGGGACTCGCAGGAATTCTTTATGTTGAAGAAGATACAGAAGAAGCAGAGAGAGCTATTGAATTAATGAACTCATTTGGTTTGCCATTTCATGTATTGCCCTTAAAAAAGAGGGAAGCAGAGGAAAGGAGAAGGAATTGCGACGAAATTCCTATGTTATTGTCCTGGCCAGGAATTTTTAAGGGATTAGAAAAGATTGAATGGTATGTTAAATGTTATGGAAAAAATGGACCTCAACATTCTGCTTTTTTAGAAGCTGATAAAAGGATAAAAACTTTTTATTCTAGATTAGAACAAAATCCTTATGCTTTTTTGTCTGCATAATGTTTAGAGAATATAGGTTATAATTAATAGTTATATAATCCATAGTTAATATATAAATATGATTAGTATTTTAAATTTTTATTGGAAATATTGGTAATGTGATAACTTTGAGAGATGTTGGTGAGAAGATTAAGGGAGTTAAGTAGTAAGATACTAGATGACAAAAACTCATGTGCCTCTTAATGAACAGATGACATAACTGATAAAGCATATATGATACTAAATAATAATTATTGGTAATGTGATTAATTTTAAGAGTTAGGTAATTAATTGATTAAGCTATTTTGATTATCTCATTAGTGGATTTGTAAATTTCCCTTTTTGCATCTCATTTGCATCTCACTATAGAGCTTTATTGATTCTATGGATTACTAAAATCTAATTTATCTTTAAATTTATATTCTTAACAACAGATAAAATTAAATACAGGTTTATTTTTCATTTTTCATGGTAAAAGTTCTTGTTACAGGAGGAGCAGGTTTTATTGGGAGTCATATTGTTGATTTTTTGATTTTGAATGGATATGATGTTGTTATTATTGATAATCTTTCCACTGGAAAAGAGAAGAATATAAATTCTCGTGCAAGATTTTATCTCGCTGACATAACTAATTTGGATGAGATTGAAAGTGTTTTTGCAAAAGAAAAACCTGAAATTGTGATACATGCTGCTGCCCAGGTAATGCTTAGAAAATCTATTGAAGACCCTGTTTATGATGCAAGAACAAATATTTTTGGAACAATAAATGTTTTGGAAGCATGCAGAAAAAATAATGTAAAAAAGATAATTTATACATCAACAGGAGGTGCAAGATATGGGGAGCCTGAATATATTCCTGTTGATGAAAAACATTCTCTTAAACCTCTTGCTCCATATGGAATATCAAAACATACTGCTGAACATTATGTTCATGCTTATTTTAAAATATATGGAATTGATTATTTGATATTTTGTTTTGGAAATGTTTATGGCCCTAGAGATGATCCCAATTGCAAGAGGGTAACATCTATTTTTAGTTATATGATAGCTAGAAACGAAGTTCCTGTTATTTTTGGAGATGGGGGGCAGACAAGAGATTTTATCTATGTTCTTGATTTAGCAGAATTTATTGTTAATTCTATTGATAAAAATCCCATTCAGAGGTTATTTAATCTTGCAAATGGGGAGCAGATTTCTGTTAATGAAATTTTTAGTTTATTAAAAGAAATATCAGGATTTGAATATGATGCAAAACATATTGATGCAATTCCAGGTGAGATAAGAGATATTTGTCTTGATACAAAACTTGCCCAGACAGAATTAGGATGGAAACCTAAAACTGATTTTAAAACAGGATTAAGAGAGACTTTTGAATTTATAAAAGAGAATTATTCGTGATGATTATGATTGAAAATACCCTTACAGATGTTGTTGTGAATACAAGTTTATTTCATTGCCAAATAAATGGTTTTGATGTTCATAAAAGAACAAGATATCTCTTAGAACCATCTCAAATGAGTTTGGGCAATAGAAGAGAATTTGAACTTTATCTTGCTAAACAATATGCTCTCAGGCAGGATATAAGTGTTAGAGATAATACTTTTGGGTAATAATTTTATTAGAAGATTATATGCATTCTTCCTCATAAATCTTTATAATATCAGAATTTTATATTTTTGATATTGGTAATGTAAAAAATATAAGAAATGTTTATGAGTGGATTAATAAGTTGTTAAATAAAAAACAACAATCCCTCTAAAATGACTGATGAAATATCTCTTAAATCATAGATATTACTAATAAAAAATAAAAAATGGTAAAAATAGGGATTATTGGAGGAAGCGGACTGGATGACCCTGGGATTATTTCTGATTACACTGAAAAAGATGTTGATACTCCTTTTGGAAAACCAAGTTCGAAATTAACTTGCGGGAAAATTTCAGGTGTTGAGGTTTGCATTCTTTCCCGTCATGGAAAAAATCATGAGATTCCTCCTTCTCTTGTTAATTACAGGGCAAATATTTATGCTCTTAGAAAAGAAGGATGCACGCATATTTTAGCAACTTCTGCTGTTGGCTCGCTTAGAGATGAAATTAAACCTGGAAATTTAGTTTTTCCTTCACAATTTATTGATTTTGCCAAACAGAGAAAAATGAGTTTTTTTGATGAGATTGGAGAAGTAAGGCATACACCAATGGCTGAACCATATGATAAAAAAATAAGAGAGATACTTTGTAGTTTGTGCGATAAATTAGGATTTAATTATAATAAAGATAAAACACTGATAATTATTGAAGGGCCTAGATTTTCAACAAAAGCAGAAGCTTTTTTATTTAGGCAGTGGGGCGCTGATATTATTGGAATGACTGGTGTTCCTGAATGTATTCTTGCAAATGAAATCAGCTTGCCTTATCAAACAATTGCAATGTCAACTGATTATGACTGCTGGAAAGAAGGTGAGGAGAGTGTCACTTTTGAGATGGTTTTGAAAAGAATGAAGGAAAATGCAGATAAAGTAAAGCAATTATTATTAATTGCAATTCCTAAAATTGCAAATGCTGATTCTGAATTTATCAAAAGTAAGATAAGAACAATTCCTAACTGGCCTAAGCAAGGAGTAATGTTCAGGGATATTACAACACTTCTTGCAGATACAGAAGGAATGAATAAAGTTGTTGAAATTCTTTGTGACAGATATAAGGACAAGAAAATAGATATTGTTGCTGGAATTGAATCAAGAGGATTTATTCTTGGAGCAATACTTGCAAATAAACTTGGGGTTGGTTTTGTTCCAATAAGAAAGAAAGGAAAACTGCCTTATGAAGTTGTAAGAGAAGAATATGCACTTGAATATGGAACAGATGTTATTGAAATGCATAAAGATGCAATAAAATATGGAGAGAGAGTTTTGATTGTTGATGATTTAATTGCTACTTCGGGAACCTGTTTGGCGGCTTGTAATTTAATTAAAAAATTAAGTGGCGATGTTGTTGAGTGTTGTTTTGTTATTGAGTTAGAGGATCTTGGTGGAAGAAAAAAGATGGAATCTGCAGGTTATAGTGTTTTTACAATTGTGGAATTCCAAGGGGAATAAATCTATATTAAAATTTTAATGTCCGAAATTAAACCACTTACTTTAGTAAGTGGATATTCTTTTGGTGTTTTAATTTCGGAGCATCCTAAAAACAAGTGCCAATCAAACCACACACTTTAGTTGTGTGGTGGCACATTGTTTTTTTGATAATTGAAACATATAATTGTATTTATACTCTTATTTTTTCTATTATTATAAAATGGGATATAGAGTAGGAAGAGTAGATGGAGAAATTAGCGGATATGGGCATAAATATATTATTGTAAGAGTTGAGAATGCCACTGATAAAGCAGGGAGTGATTTGGTTTATTATTCTCATAAAATTGATAGATTAGGAAATCCTGATTTTGATGAAATAGCAAGAAATTTTGGTTTAGAGGATTTAGAGAATATTGTTGCTGTTGGAATTATTGATAATGCTGGAGGCGGGGCTGGTTTTTTAGGAATTTGGTCTTCAAATGATTCTAGAGGGGCTAAAAAAGAATTAATGAGAAATTTTGAAGAATTGCTTCTTAAAGAATATCCCGGCATAGAACAGGCTGTTAATTTTTGCCCTGATTCTGTTCTTGATAAGGAATAATTATATATTTTTTAGCATGAAAATTCTTATATACAAGTATTGTTTTCTTAATATATGAATCAAGTGAATATAGAAGAAGATTCCAGAGATATGTTCAGCTATGAATTTTGTTTTTGGGTTTTGGTAGTATGCATTATATTTATTGCTATTGGTTTTTTATTCCCTTTTTTATATTTGTCTAAGTATGTTGGATTAGTTTTTTTAGTCCTTGTTATTTTAATAAGATTCATTAAAAGTGTTTTTGAGATGGATAGGTGAGAATATATTTTTGATTATAGATTTATTTTTAAACTAATTGTTTATTTATTTTATATGATTAAATTAATTGGAGAATATGAATTAAGAGGAAGTTATTTTTTAGATGGACAAGAAGGATCTCAGGCTGGTGAAGTTTCTTATTGTTCTGATGGTAAATTAGTTGGTTTAGTTAGGGATTCTAATAGTCCTCTTGATTCTAAAAATCCTCGTTATGGGAATGATAAATTATTATTAGGATTACATTTTACTCAAGAAGATGCAATCGCATTCTTAAAATTAGTCCCATTAAAATCTTTTATAGCTCCTGTAATGTGGTATGCTGTTTCTCAAAATCCTTGTGTTGGAAGAAATGAACTTGGTGATATTTATTCTGGACATTGGCAGGTTGCAATGATGTGGACTCCTGCAAATGATCTTCAAGCAGCCTTAGATAGAGGAATGCCTATAATGGATGAATTAAAGGGGTTAGATGTTGAAGGTTTAAGAAAAATTTATTTTAATCCTGAAAGTTTAGCTTTATTAAGAAGTACTGCCATAAAAATGGAACAAGAAGGGAGATTAGGATTTAAAAAAATTAATTGATTAAAAATCCCCCAATTTCATTTTTAACAAAAATTATGAATAGAAAAACTTATATATGTCTAGTAATTATACTTATTATAATCTTCCCCATTGTTCAGCTTAGGTTGAGCAATGGGCATTATCCTTATTATGAATCCGAATTTATTATCTGAAAGAGGCGCACTATTTATTGATGGAGGTTATTTTAATAAAATTTTAAGAAAATACTTTGATAATCCTTCATTGGATTACCTTAAACTCTCTGATAATATTTTTTCTGATTTGAATCTATAGTGAAAGACATAAGTCTTTCCCTAAATAGTCAACGACAAACTGAGGAAATATAAATGTCCTTGACTATAGGCAGACTTAGAACTTACTTTTATTATTGTATGCCTCTTGTTAGGAAAAATAACTCTGATGATGTCTTTAGACTATCCGAAGTTCAAAAATTTTTAACAAAATTAAAGAGATTACCTAGATTTGAAGTTAAACTTGGTAAATTGCAGTTAATTGGAAATCAATTCAAACAAAAAATGATTGATGTTTTAATGTCTTTGGATATCACAAATATGTCTTTTGAAAAACAAATTCAGCATGTAATTTTAATAGCAGGTGATTCTGATTTTATTCCTGCAATAAAAAAAGCAAAGGATTATGGAATTATTGTTCATTTATTTTATCATCCATCTTCTGTTCATAATGAATTATTAGATGAAGTAGATGAACTGCATATAATAAATCAAGAATTGATAGATAATTGCAGGATGATTGCTTAGCCTGATTATGTTACTTTCAAAGTTTTCTTTTAAAAATCTCCAAGCTTCATCTGCTTTTTTCCATTCATTATTTCTTTTGTGTTAATGCTGAAAACTTCAAAGATGTTTTCAACTGCGGGAAGGATTTGATTATTGAGGTAATAATTTATATCATATTCTCCAGGTTCGTCTGGAAGTTTTGCTCTTTCTCTTATTGGGCCTCTTGTTTTTCCTTTTTTTGTTTTTTGATAAGATTCTGGTTCTGCAATGTAATATTGCATTAACATTCCAATGTCAACAGGCATTCCTTTTTCTCTCATTTTTTTTGCAATTGCTACATGAGGGCTTTCTGATTTGTATTCTTCAATTGATTTTTTTAACTGAGTTCTTATTAAAATTTCTTTTAATTCTATTTTTCTTTCTTTTATCTGCTTTATTATTTTTTTTACATACTCCAAAGCAAGTTTTTCATTTCCTTCTTTTAAAACATGCTCTAAAACTTTATTCTGTGTGATTCTTGCCAAGTCACACCAGTCTCTCCTGACTGTTTCAAATCCTCTTATTTTTAACTTGTCTTTTTCATCAATTAAAGCATATTTCTTTTTTGCACCAAAATCACCTGTTCTTTTTGTAACCCAGATTCCTCTTTTGTAAAAATCCTCCAAATCCAGTTCCATTATTCCTGGAAGAGTTTGGTTTATTTCTTTTAGTAATTGCAATGCATCCTGTTTTGTATGTTTATTTAATTTCATTGAAATTGAATCTGTATTATGAACTAGAACATAATTTGCAAAAAATTTATGGTTATCCTCTACTTCAATATCATAAACAAATTCAGGTGTTTTTATTTGTTCAACGGATTTTACTCCTTGTAAATCAAATTCAAAATTTTTAATATTTTTTCTCTTAAATCCATTGGTTTTTGTATTTCCCAATTTGTTTTTTCTATCTAAAATAAAACCTATTTTATCCATAAAATCTTCTTTATTTTTAAGAATTATATTTTTTGATTGACTTCCGTTAGAAAATGTTTTGTTTGTCTTCTTATCCTTATATTTATTGATACTATTTTCTTTGAAAACCGAGTGTGAAATTCCTGCTCTATATAATAACTTTCTAACTTGTTCTATGTAATTATCATATATAGATGTAAATTTTATTATTGGAGCGTTATTTCTTATCATTACACAACCATCTGCTGAAAAAAGTCCTCTTAAAAATGAGGCTATATTTTCTTCTGATTCTTCAAATAACCATCCAGGAATTATTTTCTTTCCCTCTTTATTTCTAAAGTCTTTTGATATTAAATTTATTAGTTTTAATCCATTAACTGTTAAGTCTCCTTTTCTGCATTTACTCCACCAATGGCTTTTAATATATCCAAATCTTTTAAGAGGTTCAATTAGTTTTTTGAATACTTCTTCATTGTCAGAACCTAGTGATAACCTTAGATAATAATCTTTGTTGCACTCATTATGAGATTTATTCCTCATAAAACTTCCATCTCCAATAAAATATCCCATAAACTCATAGACTTCTTTAGGATACTCTTTTGATTTATGATTAATATTGGGTATTGATTTAAGAGTTATAATGCTATTAGCTCTTTTCTTTATTTCTTCAGGTTTTATTTCTATTATTCTCTTTAGGGGATCTTTAGTTTTTCTTGATTGATTATGATGAACTGATTGGTAAGCCATTAATGAATGGTCTTCGGTTACATCAATATGCCAGTTATTTGTGAAATTTACCCTAAACATTTTTTTATTCGAATTATGCCTCATAACATAAATAATGGGTCTAAATGCTGAATTGCCTCTTTCATCTAAAGTTAAGACTTCGATATTTCTTCTAAAATTATATTCCTTGTTGAGAACTGATTTTTGGTCTACTTTTTCAAATAAATTCTCTATTTCTGTTTCATAAATCTTTTCTTTTTCTTTTACTATAACTTTTGTTTCTCCATCTACGCTATCGCTATAGATTACTTCATAACCTTTTTTATTAATTTGTTCAATTGTTTTTTTAGTGAAATCTCTTGAAATAGAAGTTGCTGCTGCAGATGCTTCTGGGCAGTAATATCTTGCTCCAAAAAATCCCTGATAACCATAACTTGCATTTGCCAAAAGTTTGAATGCATTGCTTCTTGCTTTTGTAAATGGATTTGGATTTTTATTATATTCACTTTTGTATTGCTTTCTTTTTTTAATAATATCTTTTAACATTAATGGGAAAAATCCTGGTTGTTTTGAAAAATAAGCTTTTTTTCCAGAAATATCAACTTCCAATGCATTTTTCTGTTTTTTATTAAGAAAAGTTGATTTTGATAAATTATAAGTCACAATTATTGAGGGCCAGTAAGAGGTAAAATCAAAAAAACAGATGTTTTCATATAATCCTGCTTTAGGCTGAAAAACAAAAGCACCTTCATATTTTTCCCTCTCCATCCTCTCTCCAATTTCATCATGCATTGGACGTTTTTCAGCAATTTCATTGAATTTTTCCAGATTATGAATAATATAATTTTCAACATGCGATGACATTCCATCTCTTGAAATATTAAATAATGGCTCCTGGATTATTTTTGTGAATTCCTGCATATCTGGCCATGCTTTTTCACAGAGTTTGTATGTCAGTATTGAATCCTGGAGATTATATTCAAAATAATTTTCCCATTCATCATGGTTTATCTTGGAAGAATGCTTATGCTCCCATTCTTTCTTTTTTTCACCTAAAAGTTCATTTGCAACATCATTTAAAGAGAGTGTTTCAGAAGTTAGATATTGAGAGTAATTTGTTTTTATAAATCTTAATAAATCAATATGAATAATTCCTTTTATTCTCACTGTAAGCATTCTTCCTCTTGAAAATACTGGTTGAGAATTATCAATTCCAATGTTTAGTTTCATTTGATTATGCTCTGCTCTTGCTCTTAGATAAGGCAGGTCAAATTCATCTGAAAAATATCCAACTAAAATATCAGGAGAATACTGCTTTACATGCTTTACAAATGCTTTAAGCATTTGTTCTTCATCTTTGAAACATTCTACAAAAGGAAGTGTGGATTGTTTTTTCCAGGTTAAAACTTTATTAAAATCTTTTCCCACCAAAGAAATCATTAGAATCTGGCCTTTTCCTATTTCAAAATCATCTGTTTCAATATCATAGGCAAGAATTTTAGGTGTAAATTCAGGCTGCTGATTTGCTGGCAATTCTTCAATTTTTTCAGTTTTTATGCAGATATCAGTATCAAGACATGAATCAATCCCCCCAAACTCAGGGCTGTTGTTTAACAACTCTCCTTCAATTTTATACCAAACCAATGGTTTAAGTTTTCTTTCTAGAATATATTTTGTTATAAAACCTAAATCATATTCTCTTCTTTTTTCTATTTCTTTAAAACCAATATGGTCTGCAATATCATGAGCATCTTTGAGATTTGTTACAAAAATCTTAATTGCCTTTACAGGCTTTCCCATGTAATTTTTCCCATGAATTTCTGTTTTTAATACATAAGATATTCTGTTTTCTTTTTCTATTTTTATTTTTTCTATTTTTTCCTGAACTTGCTTGATTTTTTTATCTTTTACATTATTATGCAAGATTGCCCAGAAATAAATATCACAGGAATCTATTATAACTGCTTTCTTGCCTGTTTCTGTCCTGCCTGTTATTTTTGCATAAGTCTTGCCGTTATAATCAAAATAATCATAATCTAAGGGGATAAAATTAATTTGGGTTTGCATTAAATAAATAAGAATGAGAGTTATTTAAAACTAAAGTATTCAGATATTTGTTTATTATGTCACTTTATAGTAATTACTATTAGAAAGATTTATAAGGGCAAGATTTATAATAGAATCAATTAGTAAAGGATAAAATGGTAGGAAGATTAAAATTTGCAGATGAAAGTGAAACTGAAAGTGATGTTCAGGGTGTTGTTAGAGACAAAGTTATAAATTTAGCCCAATCTCAAAAGGGATTGTATATTGTAGGTTTGCCTTTGCAATTGCCAGAAGCTGATAAATATTTACATCCAACATATAGTAAAATTGAAAAAATTGGGGGAAGTCGTGCTTCAACGGGATTAGAATCTGTTTCTCATTTGTTATTCAGGCAACTTAGTGGAAGAGAATCTTTAGCAAGACAAGTGATGGCTGCATTAAACAGGACAACTGATGATAATGCTGGGAAATATGCATTTCTTTATGAAACGCCTGAATTTGAATCTGATAGTGGAGGAAAACTAACTCACCCTGAAGTTCAATTTCAAAGAAATATGCATCTGGCATTGGAAATTGCAGAACATCTTAAAATTAAATTGAATCATAAGGTTGGTGAAATTATAACAAATTCTGATATGGACCCAAGAGAATATGGGTTTAGAAATTATACAGGAAGAGTTCTTGCAAGAAACTTTTTATATGATGTTGCTGATGATATTTTGCATGGAAGAAGATAATAAGGAAAAATACTATTCTGGTAATTTGTAAATTGATTTAAAATTTCATAAATTCACTTTTTAATATCTTGATATTTTAGTTATGATTTCTGGATATAAATTGACTTGTTATTTAAGGTTTATTTCTTGTTTATCCTTATTAGACAGAAAGATATATAAACCTAATAACTATTATATTGGTTATATGATAAAATGGTAGAGAGCACAATTTTTACAGATAAAGAATTAAAAGTTATTAATAAAAAAATGAATAATAAAAAGCTAAATCAGACTGATTCAAATTATTTATACAAGTTTATCAGGCCTAAACTTAAAGAAATTGAATCTATAGATGCGAAATATCTGCTTGATAAAATGGAATACAATCAAAAAATTATGTCAATTGAAAATAAAATAAAAAAAATAATACTTGAAACTATAAAAAATGTTGATTCAATTATACTTTATGGCTCTGTTGTACAAAATAATTACAAAAATTATAATGATGTTGATATTATAGTTGCTACAGAAAGAAAACTCTATAAATCTGAGATAAAAAAATGGAAAAAAATATCAGAATTGAAAAATATCCTTCAAAAGCATGGAATAATTTCAGATATACAGATTATTTCTAAAAAAGCTTTAGAGTATAATTCTGCGAGAAATCCAAGTCTAATTTATCAATTAAAAGATCATAAAGTTATATACGGAAAATTAAAGATTCCTGATAAAAAAGAGATATATAATGCAGATTTACATATGAAGCTAGACTGGAGTGATGTAGAGAATATTGAACCTGAGGGCAATGATATTTATCATGCTTTAAGAAATACTATCTTGGTAAGATTACTTTTAAATAAAGTTATAGATAATAAAAAGCTTAAAGAGTCTTTATATGAAGAATTGAGTAAAAATTTAATTGAAAGACTAAAAAATAATCAACAGTCTAAGGAGGAAAAAAGATATGCTTTGAACTATTTAAAAAATTTAATTGAAGATACAAGAAAACAAATTAAAGGTGGTTTATGGGAAAAAATAGAATTGTAAGGATACTGGGCAAATTGATAGCAGGCATGATTGCTCACAGAATTTTAGAAAAATATTCTAATAAAAAAGAAAGTCTAAATCATTTAAGAATGGAAGTTAATAATTATAGAGACAATATTTATGAATACTTCAAGAAATTTAACTGGAATACAGATGACAAAAAAAGAATAAAAGAAAAAACATTAAAAAATTTGAAAAGTGAATTTAAAAAACCTCATTTTTCTGATGTAAAATTTCCTATGAATGAAGCAGAAAAATTTATCGATGAGACTTTGAAAGAGATTTTTGTTTTTTAAATTGGAATGTCATGTTTAAATATGCCACTTTTAAGTAATTACAATGGAAAGGTTTATAAATATCAAATTTTTAGAAAACAGAATGGAACAAACAAAAATAATTGATAGAACTTGGAGAAGTAACCCACCTTATAATCCTAAATCTCTTGAAGATTTTTTTGAAAAAGCTGGCAGGGGGCCTGTATTTAGTGGGGGATATTCAGCAGAACAGATTAGAATGGAAAAGATTCTTAATTCTGCAAGAAAGCTTAAAAGAAGATTATTAGGATTATGCGGAACAACTGCTACAAAATCAGTAGAAGAAGTTGCTGATGCTTTAACGAAATTAGGAGTGTCTAGGGGTAGTGATGAATCTCCACATATGGCAGAATCTTTAGATGGTCGGGATATAGTTTATTGGGTGGGTAGACTACATGGACCTTTGATTTTTGTGGCTGATGATCGTATTCCAGAGAATGTTGATTATATGCGTTTTGTAAAAGCAGCAAAAGATAGATTCAGAATATATGTTTTAAATGAAAATACTTCTCAATTTGGAGATGATTTTGTTAGATAAAAACTGTTGAATTTAACAATTTAAAATAAATAATTTTATTAATCCCCTACTTGTTATTATTTCATGGGTTTGCAAATAAGCGAGATAATAACCAAAAAGGAAATTCAATTTTCAGATTTAAAAGGAAAGACAATTGTTGTTGATGCATTTAATGCAATTTATCAGTTCTTGACTACTATTAGACAGCCTGATGGAACATCTCTTAAAGATTCTAAAGGGAATGTAACAAGCCATTTATCTGGATTATTTTATAGGAATATGAATTTAATTTTAGAAGGCGTGAAACTCATTTATGTTTTTGATGGAAAAGCACCTGAATTAAAAAATAAAACACGGGAATTAAGAATGGATGCCAAGGAAGAGGCAAGAATAAAATATAAGGAAGCAATGGAGAGGGAAGATATTGAAGCAATGGGAAAATATGCTAAGAGTGATGTTTATTTAGATGAGCAGAAAATTAGAGAGAGCAAGGAATTGCTTTTAGCAATGGGAATTGCTGTTGTTCAGGCACCTGGAGAGGGTGAAGCACAGGCAAGTTATATGGCTTCTTCGGAAATGGTTTATGCTGCTGCTTCCCAGGATTATGACTGCCTGATGTTTAAAGCTCCAAAATTAATACAGAATTTATCTCTTGCACGAAAGAGAAAAACAGTTTCAGGTTATAGGGAAGTATTTCCACAGATGATTGAGTTGAAAAGTGTTTTGCATGAACTTGAAATTAATCAAGAGCAATTAATCTGTCTTGGAATCTTGTGTGGAACAGATTATAATCCTGGTGGAGTTAAAGGACTTGGGCCAAAGAAAAGCCTGAAATTTGTCAAAGAGCATAAGACAAAGGAAAAGATATTTGAATCTGTTGAAAAAAGCGAGAAGTTTATTTTGGATTTTGACTGGGTTGCTATTTACAATGAAATTGAAAATCCCTCTCTAGATAAGAAAGTTAAGATTGAGTTTCCAAAGATTGATAAGGATAAAATAAAGAAAATCCTTTTAAAACATGAGTTTAGTGAGGAAAGGATTGATAATCAGCTTCTTAAACTGGATGAGGTTATTGACAGGAAGAAACAAAAGACACTTTTTTGAATAACTTATTAGATGATATGAGAATTCTAGACCGAAAAATAGATTAAAGCCAAAGCTTT
>JBBSYU010000035.1:0-5762 GCA_038045105.1 Nanobdellota archaeon
CCAAAAGAATATCCACTTACTAAAGTAAGTGGTTTAATTTCGGACATAATAAATATTTCTTTTATTCTTATCTATTCTTCATCTTCATAAAACATTTAAACTTGAGATTACTTGATGTTTTATGAGTGTGATTGAAAAAATAAGGGGAAATTCCGGGAAGATACAGGCTTCATTGTCCACGATTTTAAAGGTAATTCTTATATTTGCTATTTTTTATTCAACTTATTATCATCTCTGGCATATATTATTCGCGAATATTTTCCTCTTATTCCTGATGTTTATGCCATTGATACTAAGAAAAAACTATCACGTGCATATTCCATTTGAATTTGAATTCATACTTTTTATATTTGTCATAATTTCTTTTTTTCTTGGTTCAATAAGAGGACTAGTGGTGCAGGCATTTTTTGGAATTGCTGTTGGTTTTATTGGATTTGCAATAATGCTTATTTTGTTTTCAAACAGCAAATTCAAAGCAAATTACATGCTTATAGTCTTATTTTCATTTAGTTTTTCTGTTACATTTGCAACAATTGCTGAAATAATAAAATATTATTTAAAATTATTTCTTGATTATAATGTAACAATTGCAGATTATAATTTTGCTATTACAAATCTGACTCTTGTTGCAGCAGGCGCTTTGTTATCCTCTTTTTTAGGTTATTTTTATATGAAGGGTTATAGAGCCAGAATAATGCAGGAAATGATTGGAAAATTCAAGAATAGAAATCCTAATTTGTTTATTGAAAAAACAGATTCTCCTGAAGAAATCCTAAAGTTGATTAAAAAAGGCGAAAATGAAAAATTGGAATTTAAATCTACCCTGAGAGCAAATCTTCACACAGGCGAGCATGACAAAAAAGTTGAAAATGCTACTCTAAAGACAATTGTTGCTTTCCTTAATTCAGAAGGAGGAATATTATTAATAGGGGTGTCTGATAAGGGAAAAATCTCTGGCATTAAAGAAGATTGTTTTGAAGATAATGACAAGTTTAACAGGCATTTTACCAATCTTGTGAAAGAAAGGATTGGAAATGAATATCTTCCTTATATGAATTTTGAATTAGTTTTGATGGAAGGGGAAAACATTATGAAAGTGGAGTGCAGAAAAAGTGACAAGCCTGTTTTTTTAAAATATGAGAGCTGTGAAGAATTTTACATAAGAGTTGGCGCTTCTTCACTGCAGATAATTGGAAGCAAGATTTTAGAATATATTGAGCATAAGTTCAGAAAGGGGTGACTTCTCTGAAAATTGGTATTGGCAATGCATAAACTTTCAGAGATGTTTAATTGATTGATTAAGTTTTGGCATCTACTTCATAACTTATTTCTATTCATTAACTTCACCTATTTCATGATATCACTAATAATTTTAGTAATGTTAATTATTTTAGAAATATTTTTGAGGAGATTAGGATTTTGAGTAGAGCATAATAATAAAACTACCCCTCCAACTTAGTCAACAGATGCTATAACTCTCCAAGTCTTTTACATTTCTAACTTGTTTAATCACTGAATAATTTCATGAATGAACTTATTCTTCATAACATTTATATAATTTGAAGTAATTATCTGTTTATGAAACCTGAGCTAAATAAAAATCTGAATGATAAAAATATTAAGACTCTGAAAATATTATCTTTTTTAGTTGTGATACTTTTGATATCTCAGACAGGTTTTGTGATATTTTACTCTATAAAGATTATACAAATTAATGAGGCAATAAACCAGGCAAAAACTGGCTTGAGTACTGATTTTAACCAGAAGTTAAATATAAATAATGCAGAGCTTCAAAGCAAAATTAATGAACTGGCAAAAAACCTGCTTGAAACAAAAACTGATTTAACTCAGCAAGTTGGAAGCATAAAAGCAAAAACAAGCTCTGATTTTTCTGGTATAATTGACAGTGCAATAGCATCAGTTGTAACAATAAGAACAGATGTTGCTCAGGGAACTGGTTTTATTATAAGCAGTGATGGTTATGTTGTTACAAATGCTCATGTTTTATATGACGCAACTGCTGTAGAAGCAATAACTTCAAGCCAGGAAACAAAAGCAATGAAATTAATTGGATATAATAAGAATATGGATATTGCTTTATTAAAAATTAATGGAAATTATAATTATTTGGAATTGGAAGATTCTAATAATGTTAGGGTTGGTGAAAAGGTTATTGCAATTGGAAATCCTCTTGGTTTAAGTTTTTCAGTTTCAGAGGGAATTGTTTCTGCTGTGCATAGAGAAGGAAACAATAATCTTCTTGCTTATATCCAGACAGATGCTTCACTGAATCCTGGAAATTCAGGAGGGCCTCTGATAGATTCAGATGGAAAAGTAATTGGAATAAATAATTTCAAGCTTGCTGCTGAAAGCATTGGATTTGCACTTGAGAGCAATTATATCAAAGACACTGTAAATGAAATAACCCAAAAAAGCATGAACATAAGTATTCTGGGATGAAGAGGAGAGGAAGATTGTTTAAGCACTTTTTCTACTTGTTCTTTGTCTTAGCATTTCCTGTTGTTGCCTAATATATCTAGGATATTTATTGCTAAAAAAATCATTTTTTATTGCAGTTTCAACACTTCTATATGCATCTTCAGTTTCTCTTCTTTCAGAGGTTAATCCATATTTTTTTCCAAGGAATCTATGTATTTGTCTTAATTCTCCTTGCAAATCAACAGGAATGTTTCTGCAAACAATTCCATAAGCTCTATCTGCTTTACTTTTTTCAGAATCAAATAATTGTCTTCCAATAGAACCAGATAATAATATCAAAGCATCCCAAACTTTACCAAAACCTAAAGCTTTCATATCCTCTCCAACTGTGCTTGTTATAACCCCCTTTTCTAAATCTATTTTCATAAATTTTTAAAGTTTTATACATTTTTAAAGAATTGTATTGTTCAATTAGTATAATTATTTATGATTATCAATAGAGATAGTATAAAATAATATCAGAAAAAGACTTATATATAAAAAAGAAAAAAGCTTAAAAAAATTATCAGATGGTTTCATCTTCGGCAAATTCGTCTTTGTCTAAATCTTCATCTAAATCTTCATCTAAATCTTCATCCAGGCCTTCATCTAACTCGTCTGCTGCCATTTTTTACCTCCTTTTTGGATTAACTATAGTACAAAAATCTATAGTTTAAAAAACTTTCTTTTGTAAGTTTTTTAAGCCACAAAAATTTTCCAAAAAATTTTTGATGTTTTTAAATGTTTTTGTGAAAAACTGATAATGTTTTTAATCCATCCCCTGCATATAATTAGGATTCATTTGGGGACTTTGCCTTGGCTTTGATTTTGATGCAAGAACATCATCAATCCTTAAAATCATTATTGCAACTTCTGTTGCTGAAGAGATTGCCTGAGTTTTTATTTTTGTAGGCTCTATTATTCCCTGGTTTAGGACATTCTCAACCTTATTATTGAATATATTTATACCTGCATATTTCTCTCCCTTGTCATGTTTTGATTTTAATTCTGTCAGGATATCAATTGGATCTAGTCCTCCATTTTCAGCCAGTGTTGATGGAATAAACTCCAAGGCATTTGCAAATTCCATAACAGCTAACTGCTCTCTTCCAGAAAGAGTATTTGCAAATTCTTTTATTTTCTTGGATAATTCCATTTCAATTGCACCTGCGCCAGCAACTATTTTTCTGTCCCTGATAACAACTGCAACATCGCCTAATCCATCTTTAAATGCTCTTTCTATTTCATCCAGAACATGCTCGCTTCCTCCATGAATCAGAATAGTAAGCGCTTTTGGATTTTCACATCCTTTTACATAAGTCATTGCTTCTTCTCCATGTTTTATTTCCTCAACAACAAGCGCAATTCCTAATTCTTCTTCGCCTAATTCATTCAGATTACTCACAATTTTTCCGCCTGTTGCAAAAGCCAAACTTTCCATATCAGACCTTGCAACTCTTCTGCAAGAATAGATTCCTTCTTTAGCTAAATAATACTGGACAGTATCATCAATTCCTTTTTGAGTGAAGATAACATTAGCGCCAGATATTTTTATTTTCCTTACTATCTCTTTTAATAAAAATTCTTCTCTGTTCAGGAATTCCTGCAATTGCGAAGGAGAAGTAACAGAGATTTTAGCTTCGCCTTCTGGATTTTTTATTTCAAGTGCATCAGAAATAAGTGCAATTTTTGCATTCTCAATCTTAGAGGGCATGTCAAGAGAAACTCTCTCCTTGTCAATAACAACCCCCCTTATTAGTTCAGTGTCTTCAATTCCATTGCTTTTATTTTTCACAATCTTAATATTTGCAAGATTGACATTTCCATTATCACTAACCTGTTTTATTGCTCTGACAATAATATCTGAAAATTTCTCTTTCATTGACTCTGCTGCTTTTCCAGTCATTGCAGTCATAACAACATTTCTCAATAAATCTTCTCTTTCAGCTCCAACATCAACACTCAGTTCTTTAAGAAATTCTCTTGCTTTTTCAGATGCAATATGATAACCTTTTGTTATTACAGTGGGATGTATTTTCATATCAAGAAGTTTTTCAGCATTCTCGAGCAATTTTCCAGCAAGCATGACTGCTGTTGTTGTCCCATCACCAACTTCACTCTCCTGTGTTTTTGCAATCTCAACCATCATTTTAGCTGCAGGATGCTCTATTTCCATTTTTTCAAGAATTGTAACACCATCATTTGTTATTGTAATATCACCAATAGAATCAACCAGCATTTTATCCATTCCTTTTGGGCCAAGAGTTGTTTTCACAGACTCAGCAACAAGTTTTGCAGCAAGAATATTATTCCTCTGAGCATCCCTGCCAATTGTTCTTTCAATATTTTCAGGAAGTATGTAAATTGGTTGTTTGTCTGACATGATAGCTTCTTTTATTTAATTTTTATATATTGGTAATGTCAATGATTTAAGATATGTTTCATCTGTTGATTTGTCACCTTGATGAATTAGATTCATCTACTTATTTTCTTTCTCATAAACTTCTTAATCTTCTCATCTCTATATCATTGGTTTTTACATTATTGATATATTGGCATCATATATCTTTTAAGTTATGACGTCTGTTGATTAAGCGAGATTGTAGTTATTCTATTAACACTCTAACTACTTATTGTTGTTATATTACATTATCAACATATATTTATTAATTAAAGTATTTTTAAGCATTATTATAGTCAAAATCAATAATCTATTCTCTTCCTAATATATATTTGATTTCACTTAAAATGTCACTTGCTGGTTTTAAATCAGGAGAATAAACAACTTTTAATACTTCCAATTCTCTTCTTAATTCTTCAAATTCTGGCATTGTTCCATTTATATCCAGAATATTATAAACAACTAAAGGAGTATCTTGATTCATAGACTCTCTGCTTCTTACTTGTCTGACAACATGCAATCCTAATTGAGTTTTAGTTGGTTCTGTCAGCATAGCATCAATATCTGGAATAACTTTCCTACAATCTAATCCTGGAGCAGTATACAAATTATATAAAATTAAATCATAACAATCACTCATTAAAGATGGAAGTGCTTTTTCTAATGTAACAAAACCTGTAGGATCCATTCCTTCTCCCTTGAGAAGTTCTCCTAAATCCTCGACTCTCTCTTTATCATTAACTATTGCAACTAAAGGTATCTGTGGCATTTCTTATTTTAGATTATATCATTTTTAAGGTTTAATAGAGGATAAAATATATACTATAAAATGTGACATCCTCCCACGACTAAAGTCGTGGGCTTCCTACGAACGAGCGAAACT
>JBBSYU010000036.1:0-3594 GCA_038045105.1 Nanobdellota archaeon
CATTAACGATAAAATCCGTAGTGTATAAAAATCCCTAAAAACTTAGGTAATTAATATGACTAAAAATAAACCTGTTATTGCGAAACCTCTGTTTTTCATTATCTAAACTAATGTTCAAAGTTTATAAATATTGAGATGAAATGCATTTCAAAAGCAAATATTAAATCTTTGTTGTCTTTGACAAACAAAGCTCTTTTTTATTACTATTGCATAAATCAAACAGATGATTCATCTGTTTTTTGTTTTGGCTTCTGATTCTCACTTTTTGTTTCTTATTAACATTTTAATCTCCTTACCAACAACTCTTAAAGTTTTTACAATTCCAATTAAAAACCAATTATGCTCTGTCCGGAATAACCTTATGGTTGACTTATATTCTCCAAAAATAGCCTGTTTTTTATTTTTCTCCCCCTATTAATGAGGGAGAACAAATCAAAAACGAGAGAATAATTGTGCAAAAATATATTAATTTTGAACTCCGGACAGAGCAACCAATTAACAATATTTAAAAACAAATACTTCTTAATATTAACATATAAAATCAGGTGAACATGCAAAAATGAGCGAAGCAGATGAAATAATTGCTAAAGTAAGTCCATACTACCGGAAAAAACAAGAGAAAAAAGACAGAGGCGCTGACATAAATGCCCCTAGTGCAGAATATACTCTTTCTTATGATTCTACTACAGAAACACTAGAGCCTGTTTATTTTTGGATGCTTGACTTCATGAATAGAACATTCAGGGAAAAAAATGTTAAAAAAATATTTGATAATTTTGCTTCATCTCCTGGAAGCGGGCATTTTTCAGAATTGCAGGGGAAAGCATCTCAGATGCAGCAGGAAGCTTCAAGAGTCTTGGGAACAGTCAATAATATCCTGAAAGGAGTTTTAAATTTAATTTATGATTTAAAAGAATTTAAAATAAGGTTAAGTCATTATGATGCAGCAAAATCAACAGATTCAAAAATTAAAGAAGCAGGAAATCTTGCATTAAAGCAAATCTGGATGGACAAGGTTGACATGCAAAAAGGACAGGGAAGCATTAATGCTTTGTCATCTGGAAATCTGCAGTTTGTTACTTTAAGAGATGCTTTTATGATAGCTAATTCAGTGTCTGATGTTGAAAAAATGGATTTGAATGACAGAGTAAAAAGAATACTTGAGCCAAGAGTGCTGGAATTTTTAGAATGGAAAAAAAGAAGAAAAGAAGAACTAAAAAAAAGATTTGAAATAGAAAAGATTTATCTTAAAAGCCAGGTTGCAGCACTGAAACTGAATTCAAGATGGGCAAAACCTTACTTAAGAGCAGCCCAGCAACTAATGTCAAATGAAAGATTAGCTGGAAATCCAGCGCTAGTAACTGCTTTCAATACAATTTTGCTGGAATTAAGTTTGATGGGAAAAGGTGAAATATCAGTCAAAGATTCTGTTTTTGAAAAAAGACTTCCAAAAGAATTCAGAAAATTCAAAAATCTAAGAAAATACTATCAAGTCGTGCTTATTGATTTTACATTCAGAGGAATCCCTTCAAAAACAGGGCAGCATTATACATTTGGAGGAAGAGCAGATATTAATTTTAGGGCATATGCTTTGAATGAAAATGAAATTGATTTATTGAATGAAAAATTATCAGAATCAGACCTTTCAACAGCTCTAAAATTCATACAAGGAATGACAGATGATTCTCTGGAAAAATTAAAAATAGATATTGAAGAATTTTCAGAAGATGCTGACCAAAAAAAGAAAGAAGAAATCTCAGACCCTTTCACAGCAATGTTTTCTTTTTTCAAATCAGAGAAAAAAGATCTGGAAAAAGCAGAAAAACAAAGAATCAAATTGCTTAAGGAAAAAGGCCCAAAATCAGAGAATTATGCTGAAACATATTTAAGAGCCCTGGCAGAGGCAAAAGTAAAAGATACTTGTTTTAATATCTATGATATCTATAAGAAATCAATTGGAATGGCTACATTCCCTTACATGGAAGAACCTGAAACAAAAGTTCCTCGAACAGCTGCAGAAAGATTATTTAAATTGAATGAACCTAAGAGATAAATTGTTTTCTGAAAAAGAATATATCAGTAGTCTAATGTAAAACAAAGATGAGTAGTTTACAAAAAGTTAAAGATGAGAATCAGAAACCATACCAATCAACAGAAGCCATAACAAGAAACAGATAAAATATATTTTGAGTTATTGACAATTCCAAGATAAATAAAATATTAGGAATGTAGAATTTAAGAAATGTTTATGAGAAGATTAAGATGTTGAGTAAGATATAAAAAATAATCAGAAGCTCTCGCTTAATCAACTAATTAGACAACCCATTAAGCTGTTAACAATTCCAATAATCAAAAAAACAATGTGCCACCACACACTAAAGTGTGTGGTTTGATTGGCACTTGTTTTTAGGATGCTCCGAAATTAAAACACCAAAAGAATATCCACTTACTAAAGTAAGTGATTTAATTTCGGACATTATAAATATTACCCATAATGTATCTTAAATGTTTAAAACAGAAACATTTAAAATTTTACTTATTCTGGATAAAACATGAAAGATATAAAAAATATTTTAAAAAAAGATTTTCAGGGCAATAAAAATAAGGTAAAATCTTTTGAAGAGCAAAAAACAGAAATTCTGAAAAAAATACAAAGACTGGATAAAATAAAATTAAAAAAGCAGGAAGAAAAAGAATTTTCAAAAAAAGAAATTCAAGAAATAGGAGAAAAAATTCAAGAAGAGATAAATAATAAAGAAGAAGCGAATACCGAAGACGAGCTTGAACAGCTTGTTTCAAGAGTGCCAAGTCTAAGAGTTCAGCAAAGCAGAAACATAAATCCTTTTCTTGAAGCATCTAATGAATTGTCTCAAGAAACAAGACTAGAAGAACAGATAAGAGATACTCCGACAGCTGCAACAGCGCCAACAAGAACAGAAACAGATAATTCTCAAAGATATATTGCAAATGCACCATCTTATACATCTTCATCAGGTTATAATTCATCAAGAGGAAATTATGAAGGAACAGGATATCCCGAAGAAATTCGCATTAGAGATGCCAGGTTTGAATCACCAGCACCATTTATTGAATCAATGTCATCAAGTATTTCATCAAATCAGAGAGTAGTAAGGCCCTGGATGGATACTATGCAATCACCAGGCCCTCAAACAATGGAAAATCCAGAGCAAAAAAAATATGAATCAATGGATGAGCGTAAAAGAAAGAAGATTTGGTAAGTTTGAAGGTAAGTTTGGAATAATCACAATTTCATTAAGTATTTAAATTAAAAATACCATTATATTTCATAAAAAAAGAGACAATATTATCAGAAAAAAAAGAATTAGTCAATAAAGTAATAATATATTGGTAGTCTAATGTAAAACAAAGACGAGTAGAATAGTGGTGAAGCAGTTAATTAATAATAAATTAAAAATGATAAGTAAAAGCAATTACAAACTCACTTAATCAATTAATTAAACATCTCATAAAGTTATCAACAATTCCAATAATAAAGTCTTCACATTTCCAAATAAAAAATATTAGTAATATCAAAAAAACAATGTGCCACCACACACTAAAGTGTGTGGTTTG
>JBBSYU010000037.1:0-9409 GCA_038045105.1 Nanobdellota archaeon
TGCTTAAAAACTTTAAATATGTTACTAAAATAAGTTTGAAGAATTCTCATAGGAGACATGTAGAGAGTTGATTTAGCGATTTTACATATCTCTTGCAACTCACCACATAACTTTTTGATAATTACACTACCGATAAAACAAAAAATAACCTTAAACAAAGTTTGGTTATTTTTCAAGGCGATAAAAAACTTTAAAAAGTCTTTTTTGTTAGAATTAATATGAAAAAAGAGAGAAAAGAAGCATGGATGAGGATTCTTGTTGCCATAGTCAGCGGGATAATCTTAAAAGTTTGGGGGATTGTTGTGGGGATTGTTGCAATTCTTAACTGGCTGATTGCTTTGTTTTCTGCAAAAAGAAATAAAAGCCTTGCAGAATTCTGCGAACCCTGGAATACTGAAACATATAAGTATATCAGCTACCTGACAGGTGTTTCTAATAAAAGGCCTTTCCCATTCTCTGATATAGAGAGAACGAGCAAGTTTGAAAGATAAAATGATTAAGTAATCGTGGTGACATGTAACTTAAGGTTAATAATCTCATGCTACTTTTTCGTTTTATAGACGGAAATCCATTTCGTGTTTTTCTCGCTATTTTGAGGGGCTTTTCTTTGGATTTAGCTGGTTAAAACGCTCCCACATTTTCCTAAATTTGAGTTAAAAATAAGCAGTTAAGTGCTTCTTAGAACTAAATAATTTTTATCTGTTAAACCAATAATCTAAAAATGCATCTCCACTTCTACTATTCTCATTTCCATATTCGCTCACTATAACTCTGCCAGTTATTACTCCTCCGGTTACAGGAGCAGGTGTTGGTTCTGGAGTTGGTGTAGGGGTTAATTCTGGAGTCTGTATTGGAGTTTGTGTTTGTTGAGGTTGCTGTTCTATTGGCTGAGTAGGTTGTTGCTGAGGTCCTGGGGGACAAACCCAATTTCCATCTTGACAATAAGATGCTCCTGCTGGAGCACAACTTGGAGCCTGCCCTGAACAACCTTGAGGTTGTTGTTGATTTTGCTGATTTGGTTGATTAATTATGTTTTGTTGAGGCTGGTTTATTGTATTTTGAGGTGGTTGATAAGTTCCAGGCTGTTGTTGAGGAGAATTTCCTGGTTGCCTTGTTCCACCACAATCTTCTGGGCATGCAGAAGGATTCATTTTTTCATAATCATCACAAATACTATCTGGACATTTTATTCCTGATTTATCTCCTGCCACATACTGTCCTGATTGTTGATTTTGCTGATTACGTTGGTTAGAATCTGCAATGCAGATTACCCAAGGGCAACCGCCTTTGTTCTCAACTCGGGCATCCTGCCCTCCAGATTTACAATTCTGCCTTAATTGTTCAATCTGATCCTGGCTTTGGCAGTTTGAGGCTTGTTGTGGTTGTTGCTGATTTTTATCAACGCAAATTACAACTCTTTTTCCATTTTCTCGTTCTAATATTGTCCCCATTCCTTTATCTCTACATATTTTTCTTTGCGCATCTTCCTCAGGGGTTCTTGTTTCTCCTGTACTTTGGTCTATCATTTCTCTTGCTCTAAAATCATCTTTAACCTGAACTTGAGCATTATTATAAAATTCTTCAAAACATTTCATTTTCTCATTAACATCAGAAATAGAATTACAATCTCTGTTAAATTGCGGTGCATAAGTATTGTTTCCTTGTTTATAATTTCCTCCCTGAACTTGATTCATTAATTCTCTACATTTTTTCTCATCATCTCTACCTTCTCCAGTCAATCCTGCATCTAAACATTCTTGAGGTGCTCTAGACTGGAACATTATCTTTGCACATTTCCTTGCCCCATCTTTATCTTGGGGAGTAATTCCAGCGTCAGTACATTCTTTAGGAGTATTTTGCTGAAACATAATTGTTCTGCATTTAGTCTCATCTTCTCTTGATGTTCCTGTTAATCCTGCATCTAAACATTCTTGAGGTGCATTAAGCTTAAACATAATTTTATTACATTCTTCTGGAGTTTTTGCATTAGCCTTTACACATTCTTCAGGTGCAAAGTTATCAAATTGAGCTTTTGAATATTTACTCTCAACTTGTTTCATTACAGGAACTAAATAATCTGGCAATAAATCTTCAGGAGCGCCATTATTCATAGATTCACAAGAAGTTTTATCTCCATCCATACATTTTATTGCTAATGCACTTTGTTGAACACAGAAATCTTCAAACTTTTGAACTCCCATCCCTTTACAATCACATTGTTTAGGATTCTCAAAACATATGCTCAGCTTATCAAAGAAAACTTTGGCTTGTTGTTCTTGTTCCTTTGTTAATTGCGTATTTTGTTCTTTTATCCAATTTGGAGAATTACCTTTAGGCTTGCAAGAATCAGCATACTGCAAAGGGTCTAATTTTGCAAGAGTCTCACATAGCTCTTTGATTTTAGCAGATAACTCTGCAGCAGTTCCAACATTTTTCCCTTGTTCTATATTGTTATCAAAACCCACATTAACATCTTTCCATTGCTCCCCTTCTGTATTTTTCTTCATATCATTAATCGCATCCTGAACTTTGCCCATGCTTTCATTAACTTTATCTTTAATGTCAGGTGAAACTTCTTTCTCAACAATATCTCCATATTTTAAAGCTCTATCCAAAGATTTTTCAGCAGCTCCTGGATTTCCTTTTTCAACCATTGCTTTTGCTTCTGCAATTTTCTGCTCCCTATAATCCAGAGCTTTTTCAGGATCATTTCCTACTACGATTCTTTGATAAGTGTCTTTAACAAAATACAAAGGATTGTCAGGAGTCATTCCGGGGTCAACATTAAACTCGGTTTCAGTTGTAGTTGAGGTAACATCGGAATTTGTTGTAGAACCTGAAGTAGTGTCTGAATCAGGAACCGAAGTCTGTTCTATAGAATTAGGAGAACTTTCATTTTGAGCAGCAACAAAAATAATTAGAGAGAACACGAGCATCAAGAAAATACTCATTATAATAAATTGTTTTTTCATTTTTCCTCTTTTCATGCTTATTTGAGCTAAAGATTATTTATAAAACTTGTCATAAGTCAGGTAATAAATAGTACCAAACAAAATGTATCAAAAAGTGTTATAAATCGTGTAATAAAAAGTATTACACAGAACTCGTGGTGGCATCACCCAAAAAATATAAAAATCTTCAAATTGTAAAATTTGATGAGTTAAAAACTTTAAAAAAGTTTTTAAACCCCTCATTCTTATATTTTGCATGGCTAAAGACAATACAATAATCATATCAAGTATTTCTTTGATAGTCTTAGCTATTTTAATACTAATTATTTAATTGCAAGCCCTATTATTTTGGCTTGCAGGAGTTCTATGATAAAACAAAAAACTGCTGCTGCATTGAAAGAGAAAAAACATACTATATTGGTAATAAATCAGAAGAACAAATTAGGAAACAGAAGACTAGATTTGTTAGGGTTTTCAATTACTAAAAAAGATATTAACATTAATGATATATCTTATCCCATTACCAAAAAATTAAATTTAAATACTACTGAAGGGAGAGATTTTTAATATGGATAAGAATAATAGTAAGTTTGAACATTATCAATTTGGAACCAATGTCATGGTAGATATTCCTAGTTATCAAAGAAATGGTGATCATAGAATATCTGGAATTGATGAAACTAAAGATGGTGTTATGCTGAGATTATTCTTTAGAGATAGACTCTGTGATGTTGTTATTGATGAATGTGATTTTGAAAAATGCAAAAGATGTACTGCAATTCAATATAATCCTATGCTTCCAGAGCATCTTTGCAAAGATCCTTCACAATGCCCTGCAGTTAATCCAAGAATAACAATTCATCAATATTTTGCTAAACCAGGGCATAGAGCTAGATTATATCCTGCACAACTTAAAGAAGATCCTAACTATGTGTAGAATGATAGAATTTACTAAAAATTAATTTAATTAAAATGGAAAATCAAATTGAAATCTATGACTGCACACTAAGGGAAGGGGAACAGGCAGAGGGGGCTAGATTTAATCTTAACAGCAGAATACGATTATGCGAAGAACTGGATAATTTTGGCGTGGATTATATTGAATTAGGATGGCCAATTGCCTCTCAGGAGATTTTTGATTCTTTTAAGCCTGCTCTTGAAAATGTAAAAAAAGCCAAGATTGTTGCATTTGGCTCAACTTCAATCAGGAATAATCCTGATGAAGATGAAAATTTAAATTCTATTGTAAATGTTAAAGTTAGATATGCATGCATTTTTGGTAAATCTTCTATGATTCATGTAAAAAAACAACTTGGATTGACAGAGGAGGAAAATCTTGATAAAATATTTAATAGCATTAAATTTCTTAGAAAGAGAGGAATTGCTGTTTTTTATGATGCAGAACATTATTTTGATGCATTTAAAGAAAATAAAGAATATTCAATTAGAACTTTGATAAAGGCTCTTGAAGCAGGTGCTGAAAGAATAATCCTATGCGACACTAATGGAGGCATACTTCCTTATGAAGCTGGCAAGATTGTCAAAGAAACAAAAGAACTCTTAAACAAACAAGGCTTTGATGCAAAGCTTGGAGTTCATTTTCATAATGATTGCGGCTTGGCTTTGGCAAATACTCTTGCTTGTCTGCCTTATATCAATCAGGTTCAGGGAACTATAAATGGAATTGGTGAAAGAATTGGAAATTTAAATTTTTCAGAGTTCCTTCCAGTTTATGTTAATAAGATTGGCAGGGGATTAAAAATTGATTTAAGAAATTTAAAAAAATTAAATGAAAATGCATTCAGATTTGCTGGATTAAATGTTCCTGAAAGAAGAGCTTTTGTCGGAGATTTAGCTTTTGCTCATAAAGGAGGAGTTCATATTGATGCTACAAACAAAGGAGCTAGTTATGAGCATGCGAATCCAGAAGATTTTGGAAACAAAAGAACAATTCTTCTTAATACCCTTGGAGGAAGAAGTTCAATAGTGCATATTGCAGAGCAGTTCGGATATAATTTGGATAAAAATAATCCTGATACTAAAGAAAGGATACGGAGATTATTTGAAGAATTAAGAAGACATGAAATAAATGGTTATAGGCTTGGGGCAATAAAAGCAGAGCAATTTTTATTGATTGAAAAATATTTTGGAGAGAATAATCTGGATTTCAAAATTAAAGAATGGAATATAAACAGCGAATTTAAGAACTCTGTAGAAAAATCAAGTTTTTATGTTTCTTGCAGCTTAAACAATGAAATAATTGAAGAAGAAACTTCAGTTGAAGGCGGACCTGTTGATGCTGCATTCAAGACTTTAAAAAAGATTTTAATGAGAAAATATCCTGAAATAGAAAAATTAAATATAATGGATTTTCATGTAAGTATTGCTCTGCAGCATGGAGAAGAAAGCGCTGTTCGCACCAAGATTGATTTTTTAGACACAAAAAATAAAAGATTTTCTGTCTCTCCAAATACAAAAAAAGATGAAGTATTTGCAGATGGAGAAGAGTTTTCAACCATTGGAGTTGACAGGAATATAATTGGAAGTGCTGTTGAAGCACTTGCAAAAGGATTCAGATATTACTTAATTAGAAATAAGCTATGATAAAATTAAAACAAACATTTATAAATATTAACAGTAGATTATAGTATGGACAACATAATTATACCTGCGTCCATTACATTAGAAAAAGGGATCTCTACTAGAAAATATAAATGGAAATCTCAAAGGAAAGAATCAATTTATAACATTCCTACAAGACGGGCAGCATTAAGATTTACATGTAAAAAATTTGCTGAAAAAATTTACAAATTAAATCTAGAGAATAGGCAGATTCTAATAAAATTTTTAGATGATGATAATATTTTTATTAAAAGAATAAAAGATAAAGGTTCTAGCATGCAAGCATATTCAGGAATTCACCCTTATATACAAATAGTAATTAATAGAATCCTACCTAATAAGATGTGGAAATATCTTGAAAAAAATAATAAACATATATTTACTTTTCCTATAAAGGTTCATTTTAATATTATAGAATGGAAAGATGTAAATTTGTCTCCCGAAGATTTTATAATAGAAATTGAAAAAGAAGCAAAATCTCTTATGAGCCATTCCTTAAAAAAAAGATTTAGAATAGATGTTATCTCTAAAGGGAGAGATTTTGATTTAAAACTGATAAGTCCAAATAATAAAGAATTTGTGATAGCAATATCTTCCCATATAGCAAAAACAAAAAGTAGAAGTAAGGAAAAAACTATCCAGAAAATTTTAATGGATATAGCAAAGATGCTCCCTTATTTATATGAAAATAAAAATGTTAATCCAGTAATTATAACAAGACCAATTGAATTTGAAAATTCATGGTCATTCACAACCTCTAAATATTTAGATTTCTATCATAAAAAATTTGGATTCAGATTCATAACCACAGAATTTAAAAATGGCTGGGAAGATAATATTATAGAGGAGTTATTAAAAATAGAATGATAAATCAGCAAGAAATAGAAAAAGAAATACTTGAATTTTGGAAGAAGTCTAAAGTGTTTAATAAAATTAGAGAGAAAAATAAAGGAAAAAAGAGATGGAGTTTTCTTGATGGACCTATAACTGCAAATAATCCTATGGGTGTTCATCATGCATGGGGTAGAACTTATAAGGATTTATTTCAAAGATTTAAAGCAATGCAAGGATTTGATCAGAGATATCAAAATGGTTTTGACTGCCAAGGTTTGTGGGTAGAAAGAGAAGAGGAAAAAGCACTTGGATTAAAAAATAAGGAGGATATTGAAAAATTTGGTGTATTAAATTTTGTCAAAGCTTGTAAAGCTAGGGTTGAAAAGTTTTCTAAAGTACAAACAGAACAAAGCATAAGATTAGGCAATTGGATGGATTGGGATAATAGTTACTATACTATGTCAGATAACAATAATTTACATAATTGGTATTTGATTAAGAGATATTTTGAAAAGAAATGGCTGTATAAAGGAGAGGATGCTGTTCCTTGGTGTCCTCGATGTGGAACTGCTAGTTCAAAACATGATATTGTTGCAGAGGGATATAAAGAAGTTACACATACTGCAATGTTTATGCAATTTCCGATAAAAGGAAAGCCTGATGAATATTTTATAATTTTCACAACAACACCATGGACTATTCCTGCAGATGTTGCTATTGCGGTAAATAAAAATATTAACTATGTTAAAGTTGAAAATCAAGGAGTTAAATATTGGATTGCTGAATCAAGACTAGAAGAATTAGAAGAAGAATATAAGATAATAGAAAAAAAGAAAGGTAGAGACTTAAAAGGAATTGAATATATAATGCCTTATGCAAGTTTTGAATCACAAAAAAATTCTCCACATAAAGTGGTTTTATGGGACTTGACCTCGGGGGATGAAGGAACTGGAATTGTTCATATTGCTCCTGGTTGCGGACCAGAAGATTTTGATTTATCAAAAAAAGAAAATCTTCCTGCAATTTCTCCCCTAGATGAATCAGGAGTCTATAAAGAGGGCTATGAAGAATTTAGTCTAAAAAAATATTTTGAAGTCAATAAGATGGTATTAGAAGATCTTGAACAAAGGAGATTTATTTACAAAACTAATCCTATAAAACATAGATATCCTCATTGTTGGAGATGTGGAGAAGAATTGATTTTTAGATTAGTTGATGAATGGTATATAAAATGCAAAGAGATAAGAGAAAAATTAATTAAAGAAAATAAAAAAGTGAAGTGGTATCCTGAATATGGAAAAATAAGACAGGGAGAATGGTTTAAAAATATGGGTGATTGGCTTATATCTAGAAAAAGATATTGGGGTTTGCCTTTGCCAATATGGGAATGTTCTTGTGGAAATTTAGAAGTCATTGGAAGTTTAAAAGAGTTAAGAGAAAAAGCAATAGATAAGAAGAAAGTTGACAATCTTCCTGAAATTCATAGACCATGGATTGATGAAATAAAAATTAAATGTGGTAAATGCAAAAAAGAAATTGAAAGGATAAAAGATGTTGGTGATGCATGGCTTGATGCAGGAATTGTTCCTTTTTCCACACTGGATTATTTGACAAATAAAGAAAAATGGAAAAAATGGTTTCCTGCAGATCTAATCTCTGAGAATATGCCTGGTCAATCTAGAGGATGGTTTAATGCTCTTTTTTGGGCATCTGTTACTATAACTGATAAAGCCCCTTTTAAATCCTTATTTGGATATGAAACATTAAAAGACGAAAATGGTGAAGAAATGCATAAGAGCAAAGGAAACGCAATCTGGTTTGATGATGCAGTTAATAAAACTGGAGCAGATCCAATGAGATTATTATTTTGTTTGCAAGATCCATCACAAGAACTAAAATTTGGTTTTAATGTTCTTAAAGAACCCTCCAATAATTTGAATATTCTTTATAATATAAGTAGGTTAATTGAAAATTCAAAAAAAGTTAAAATAGAAAAAGTAGAAGACAAATGGATATTATCTAAATATAACAAATTAATTTTAGATGTTACAAATGAACTTGAAAATTTACATCCTCATTTAGCTTCAAGAGCATTACAAGATTTTTGGTTAAATGATTTTTCAAGAGGATATATAAAGTTTGTAAGGGAAAGATTATTTGAAAATGATGGATCTTGTAAATTTGTTTTAAAAGAAATTTGTTTAGGATTAATAAAAATGTGTTCTCCAATGATTCCTTTTACAACTGAAAAAATCTGGCAGGATTTAAGAGAAAAAGGAATTGTAGATGTAGGTTCAGATAAATCTGAAAATCGCCAAGAATCAGTTCATTTATCTTCCTGGCCTAAATCTGATAATAAATTAATTGATAAAAAACTTGAAGAAGAATTTAAAATTGTTTTGGAAGTGATTGAGAAAGGACTTTATGCAAGAGACAAGGCACAAATTGGATTAAAATGGCCATTGGCTTCTTGTATTATTAATGTTGAAAAGAAATTGGATAAAGAATTAATTGAATTAATCAAAAATCAATTGAATGTAAAAGATGCTAAACTGAATCTTGACAAAGAAGATAAAGAAAAAAACACCAAAGAAAACAAAGAAATTTCTGTTGAATTGGACACTAAAATGACTCTTGAATTAGAGGCAGAGGGCTATGCCAGAGAAATATCAAGAAAAGTTCAGGCTGCAAGAAAAAATGCTGGTTTTGTTAAGAATGATAAAATAAAACTTGCTGTGATTGCTGATGATAAAATCAAAAGATTTATCAGAGAATTCAAGGATTTTATAAAAGAAAGAGTTAATGCAAGAGAGCTTTTGCTTGATATTGAAAAAATCAAAGAAAGCAATTACAAGCATAAATCTGAGGATAAGATTAAGGGAAAAGAAATAAAGATTTTGTTCGAGAAAATCTGAGTAAAACAGGACTTGGTGGTAGTAAAAAATCTTTTATTCAGACAAAGATATTATGATATAGTCATAACATTTCGCTGTTTTCTTATT
>JBBSYU010000038.1:0-3152 GCA_038045105.1 Nanobdellota archaeon
TAATTTATACTCCATTGAATAAAGTGTTTGGAACAGTTCCTATTGGAGTTACAGGATGGTTATTTGGAATAGTATCAGCCGTTGTTATTATACTCATATTTAACTTGTTGAAAGGATTAAATGAGAAAAAGAATTTTCTTAAGTTAGAACATTTTTAATAATCTAGCGGTTAAGTGCTCCCCAAAAATCTCTAAAATTTTCATAAAATTATGCTGTTAACGCTCCCCAAAACAGCTGGTTAAGTGCTCCCCGGACATCAGCGTCTAGGAGAATGTGGGATTATGAACCTAAGGTTCGAGGACCCCACGAGATGATTAACCTTAGGTTAAGGTTCTCCCGCTAAATTTAAGAATTTTATCGACGCTGACTAAAAAGCATTAAAAAAGTTGGAAGTCAAAAATAGTTAAGGTTAAACTCTGCAAAAATGGGCAGTTACGTGCTCCCCTGACCTGAATCACTAAGAACAATAGGTGGAATATATGTTAAGATTTTTTCTTCAAACACTACGACTGATTCATATAATAGTATAACATCTCCAAAAGAGTTTTTTATATCAAACAAGAAATCTCTAAATTCCTCAGTATTTTTTACATGCACATCTAACATAACATTATACAATCCGACAGTATTTGTAACATAGTAAACATATTTATTATTCTTACAATACTCAATAAACTTATTTGCTCTTTCTTCAGATACAGATTTAAATTTAATCAATAATAAATGCCATTGTATTCCCAATTTATGAACATTTATCTTTGGTCTGAATCCTTGAATTATTTTTTCTTTCTTTAATTGCTTTAATCTATGATGAACAGTGTAAAGCGGATGTTTAGTAATCTCTGATAATTCTGTCACAGGCATTCTAGCTGATTGATTTAATGTTCTTAAAATGGTTTTGTCTATATTGTCCAATGTTTGAATCTTATTTTTTGGTGTTGTCTTGAGTGATTCTTGAGTAGAAGGTCTTACAAATTTATAACTAACATGCTCTGCTTGAATAAGTGTTGTAAATGTGTATTCATGAAGATGTTTACCAAAAAGTCTTTTTAATCCTTCAAGTTGCTCATTAAACTGTGCTATTGTCTTTGAGCAAAAAAGAAGAACCGCATCCCATCTTCCAACACCCGTAATCAACCAAGCAATGTGTGGCAATTTTAATATTTTTTTATAAATCTCATTTTCTTCATCTAAGTTTAGTCCAGTTAATTGAACAAAAACATAATAAGAATCAAAACCTAACTTTCCAACATCTAGCATAGTGTAATAGTTTTCTACTATGCCTTCTTCTTTTAGTCTATTCAAGCGATACCTAACTACTTGTTTACTTGTTCCTACTTTCTTTCCTATTGCTGCTTCAGCTAATCTTGCGTCTTCATCAAGAACTGCTAAAATTTTCTTGTCTAAGGCATCTAATTCCATTATTTTAACATAATGACATATAGTTTATAAATCTTACCATTATGTTAAATAATTAGATAACAAAGTTTATCATTATAATAAGTATACAGTAATTATGGTAAAAATGAATCTAGAAGATAAAGTAAGAGAAGTAGCTAGTAGCACTTGTAGAGTTGCAGCTTCAGGTTTAGAAGCAGTTAGATACGGTTATGAAAAGATGTATGAAAAACATCCAGTAATCACAAACTACTTGTCATCTGCAGTCGGAACTATTGGAGGAGACGCAATTGCCAAACAATTTACAGATAATCCAGATGTTAGTCTAAGGGATGTTGCTTTTACAGCTTCTGCTGCAGTAGTATATAGTTATCTCGCACCAAAAATGATTGAATGGTCTACAAAAGTTACAAATAAAGTAAGTAATTCTTGGAAGCGATTAAAGAATAGTGAAGTTGCTCACACACTATTCAATACAACTTTATTGACTGCAATGTATTTCCCAGTTAATATGGCTTATTGGAATTATTTAACAATAAAGAATGAAGCTCCAATTACGCTAGAAGATAACATTGCTGGTGCGATTACTTTAGGTATTGCAACAATCCCTTATTTGGCTGCAGATTATTTAGCAATAAAAAAATTTAGTCAACCAAAAACTCAAAAATGGTTACGTCCATTTTATAGTGGAGTTGAACTTGTATGGAATACTCTTTTTGCTGGTGGAAATTATCTATCTAAGAAACTTTAATAGATAATAGTTACACGCTCCCCAAAAATCTCTAAAATTTTCATAAAATTATGCTGTTAACGCTCCCCAAAACAAATAGTTAATTGCTTCCCGAGTCTCAGCGTCGATAAGATTTTGGATACTTGAACCTCAGGTTAGATTACCCCACGAGATGTTTAACTCATCACCCAAATCAAGATTCCTTCAATTATTCCTGCAATAACTAGCAGTGGAATGACAATGAAGATGAAAATCCTGGCAGCTTCTTTTAACCATTCTAAAAATTCTTTTTTCTTGTTTTTTTTATTATAAATAAATAAAAATAATCCGAGCCTTATTCCAAATCCTATGCTTATCAAAATTGCAGGTATTTCAAAAACTCCATGAGGGGTTAGTCTCCATAAAGTGAAAATGCTCTGGGAGGCAACTGTTTTGTTTGCAACAAACCCTAAAACATAACCATTTACTAATAAGATTACTGCTGGAACAATTGCAAAAAATACACCAAAGACTAATCCATAAAAAGCACTTTTAATATTATTGGATATTATGAATGCAATTAATTCAAAACTATTCAATCCCTTTGTTTGTTCAATAAGCTGTTTTATTAATTCCAAGACTTGTTTTTCAAATATTTTTGGAAAAGAATATCCTATAATTACAGACATGAAAAATAATATCAGTGAAAAGATTATATATTTTTTAATCTTTTTAAGAGACTTTAAAGAAGATTTAAAATTTCCATAAACAAATTTATTTAAGCTAAATCCTTCATCACCTTTATCCCCTTTTTTCAATTTCGCACTTCTTTTCATATTGATAATAATCAAAACAGGTTTTTAAATGTTAGTTTAACTGCTGTTTACCATAAAAAATTATCTGATTTTTATCAAGATAATTTTTCTTTTTTTATTGATAGTTCAATAACTTTATGAGATATGTAAA
Organism: Nanobdellota archaeon; assembly: GCA_038045105.1. Classification (GTDB taxonomy): domain Archaea; phylum Nanobdellota; class Nanobdellia; order Pacearchaeales; family GW2011-AR1; genus ARS1285. Next base: position 3,074 of record JBBSYU010000038.1, read on the forward strand.
AAGTTGATTTAATCGATTTTAAATATAATCCCTTCTCTCGCATCTCACTACATAACTTTTTGATAATTGCACTTACTAA
>JBBSYU010000039.1:0-2629 GCA_038045105.1 Nanobdellota archaeon
TAACCTATTTAAAATATTCTAAAAAGACCAATTAAGGTAACAATTCACTATTTAGAATTCAAATCTCCAACACTCATGTCTGTTGCCTTGCTTTCAGCCCTGCAAGCAGGACAATCTCCCCATCTATCTAAATCCCAATCTTGAACTTCTTTTCCACATGTATCACATTTTTTCATGACAATTTTAGAGAAAATATCTTTTTAATCTTATCTGTTTATTGCAGAACATAAATGCATTTAAACATTGATTTAGTGATGATTCTAAAATAGGGGTGGTACGGAGCCATCTCTGTTACTACTTCTAATCTCTTGAAAGGAGGAAAAAATAAAATGACAAACGAAAAAGGAATTATTATTGCATTTATAATGGGATTTATTCTTTTAACAACCGGAGCTGCTGCAACAATAATTAAAGCATTTGGAAGTGCATTTGGTTGGTTATTCGGAGGAATAATGGGGATTCTTATTATTCTAATGATTATCCTAGCAGGTTTTAATAAAAACAAGTACTAATCCTCAATTATATTTTAGAAATTTAATCTTTTTAGTTAGAGCTCTCAATCACCTCAAGGTCCACGCCACTCATCTTTTCCTCTCCCTGCCCAAAAATCCACCTTCCCTGTCTTTTCCTTATGTTTCATAATTTTTTTATAATATCCAGGATAACCTGATTTTATCCTTCCAAGTTTTTGCTTGATATACTCTTCCTTACATTTTTCTGAACAGAACAATAGTACTTTTTCATCAGAAAATTGCGGAGCCAGCCATATTCCCGAATCAAATTCTCCCTTGCAGGTTTTGCATGCTTCAGTCATTTTAATCTAAGATGTTTTCCTCATCATACTCTTTCTTCATATATTCAATTTCAGAATCTTTTAAAATTCCTCTAAATCTTTCACACAACATTAGATATTTTTCCTTATCTTCTTGAATCTCTGCTATTTTCATTAAAAAATTAATTATGTCTTGCTTATCTTCATCTTTTTTTGTCATACCCATTGTTTTTTCAAGCATTTTTTCTTCCAATATTCTTAATTGCTCTTTATTTAGATGATTCAATAAAATTTCTGTATCTGAATCAAAACCATAAATATCTAAGCAAGATGCATATTCTGAAATCTTATCTGCAAGTTCATTAATATCACAAGTTTTAACAAGGCAGATAAAATAATTTTTTACTAACAAGTCAAAATCATTGCTTATTTTTGCAAGAAGGTCATTATAATCAAAAAGATTGTCATGCCTTCCTCCCGAAGCCTTTATGCAAAAGATGATTAATTTATGATAACCTTGTTTGCATTCTTCTAATTCGTTATTTTTTAATTTTTCATTTAATATTCTAAAGTATTGTTTTATAATCTTTAACCCCTCATTTTCATAATTCTTGTCCATACTATAATCTCCTTTTTTAGACTTTAGAATAAACTTATCTATGTCCTTTTCCAAACTATCTTCTTCTAAGTCATAATTATATTTTACAATTTTTTTTATTTTCATTATCTTTCATTTTTCTCTTTTCTCCTCATACTCCTTAAAATCCTTAATCATTTCTTTGAGATCTTCCTCAGACATGTCTTTCATATTATCTTTAATTTGTTTTGCCTCTTTGTCAAGTATATTCATATAATTCAGAAATCCTATTATAAAAGAATATTTGCATGCTTCTCTTTTGCTTGCTCCTTCTATTTCCCTTTTTATTTGTTTCCAACTTTTTTCAAATATTTTAGTGGCAACAACAACTGCTTCTTCTTGAGCATCATCCAACTTCTCTCCTAAATCAAGTTCATCTATTTCTTCTTCATCATCACCCTCATCAAAATCATCTTCATCATCCCACTCAAAATTCATCATCCTACTTGGTTCTTCTAAACCAATTGGAAAATTTTGTGGAGGTTCTTTTCCATAAATCTCTTTATACATTTCAGCAGGTGTTTTTCCAGTATCACTTTGTTTTCTTACATAATTATACCAGTGACAATACTCTTCTTGCTCTTTCTTTTCCTCTTCATCATTAGTTGGCTCAGGTTTATTTTTAAAGAATTCTTGCCAGGCTAATTCAGATTCTTTAAATGCCTTATATGCTTCCTTTTTCATTTCTTCATCTTCCATTTTCAATCCTCCCAATGCCCACACCACTCACAAGGCTCTTTTTCATGCCTTTTAGGGCACTCACCATCTTTAATCCCTTTCTACTTTGTCCCATTTAATACTAACTGCTTGTTCCTGGCGAGAATCAACTAAAACTCTCTTTATCTCTATTTCATGAATTTGTTTCTCTGTTTTAAAAATTCCTACATCATGCATAGCATCAATAATTGGCTTAAGAAAGTTATCCAAATCATTATAACTTTTAGTCCCGTCTTTAGATGTTTTAATTCTCTCCCTAAATATAAAAAGAATTATTGAAACTTTAATATTCTCATCTTTTATAATATCATATTTGTTTTTTAAAGAATTAATAATTTTTTCTTTAAAATTATAGTACTTGCTATCTTTATCAGTGGGTCCTCCAAAGGTTACTGGATAACATTCAATTCTTATAGGTTTCATCATCCCACCATCCCCCCCAATTTATTTATCATCAGCACCATCCCCAACGTATCTAACTCACAATATTCTTCAAGCATCTT
>JBBSYU010000040.1:0-5395 GCA_038045105.1 Nanobdellota archaeon
ATATGTTACTAAAATAAGTTTGAAGAATTCTCATAGGAGTAATGTAAAAAACTAAGAAGTTATGTAATGCATGATTAAGCGCTTAATTTGACAATGCAACAATTGAGATTGGACATTACAAATGATTAGTTCATCACAAATTCAGGTTTTGCTATAATTGAATTTTCTGAATCTTTAGATGCAGAGCTTGCCTTATAAATTCCAATAAATCTCTCTTTGCAGAAAACAGAAAATAATTCAGAATTAGGAATTTTTCCACTAACATCGCCCGTCATAAGAGGCTTGCCATTCAAAAGCCCTTTTACAGATTCTTCTTTAACTTGCAAGGAAGTAATAACCTGCTTTATAATTTCAGCAGGAATTAACATTTTTCTTAAATTTTCTTCATTATTTTTCTCTCTCCACCCTCTTACTGCTTGCTCAACTTCTTCTAGCTTATGAGAATTACTAATAGAAAACAAACCAGCCCTTATTCTTCTTAATTCAGTCATATGAGCCCCTCCAATTTTCTCACCCAAATCACTTATTAATTTTCGGATATAAGTCCCTGCCTGAACATCAGATTCAAATTCAACAATTCTTCCTTTTTTTTTGATTATCTTGAATTTATTTACAATTCTTTCCCGAAGAACTCTTTTAACACGAGAACGCACAGGTGGTTTTTGCATTATTTTCCCAACAAAATTTTCCATTTCCTTTTTTAGCTGAGCTTCTGTAATATCTGCATGAAGATACATCTTGCCAATATATTCCTTGTCTTTTTTCATAAAATAATTTGATAATCTTGTTGCTCTGTTGAGCAAAACAGGTAAAACACCCGTTACCATAGGATCTAATGTTCCAGTGTGCCCTGCTTTTTTTGCATTAAGAATATTCCTGACTTTATCAGCGCAAGTAAAACTAGTAATGCCTGCTGGCTTGTCTACATTAATAATGCAGAATTCTAAGAGTTCTGAAAGGGGCTTTTTATTTATCATATTTAGTTTATAATAATCTCTTCAGGTCTAACAATTTTTATTCCATTATATTCTTTTAGATTTAATAGATGCTTATCATAAGAAAGAATATAATCTGCATTGCATTCTAAAGCACACTCAATAATCTTGTTGTCATCAACATCTTCCTTAATAACATCAACTTTTTGAATAGGAGTTACTAAAGTTAAAAATTGAAGAACTTTTTCTAGAATGTTTTGAATATCTTCTTCATTATATAAAAAATCTCTCTTTAGAACTTCTTCAAACTCATCTAATATTTCTTTTGTGGAGAATATTATATCATTATTTTTTATTAGTTTTAACAATAATTTATGGCTAACACTATAATCCCACTGAGTTGCTGATACAAGAAAATTAGTATCCACTACAATTTTCATTTATTTTTTCTCACCTTATGGACTAAATTAGGAACATCAGGTTCTTTAATTCCAAGTTTTTCAGCTCTTTTTGTTCCTTCTTTAGCTATTTTTTGAAGTTCGCAGATTAAATCTTCTTTTGAAGGCATTGCAACTTTTTTTAAGACAATGCTGTCTTTCCCACCAACAACTGCAAAAATAGTTCCTTCTGAAGCGCAGATTTCTGCTCTTATATTCTGAGGAATTACTATTTGTCCTTTAGAAGACATTTTTATCATTTCAACTGCCATTTTATTTTTTCCTCCTAATTCTTACTTTCTTACTTTCTTACAGTAAGATATGTTTATTTATAAAACTTTCGTTACTAAGTCGCATATGTTCCTTAGTACATAACGTATATGTAACTAAGTATATAAAATTTATAAGTTTATTTTTCTCCATTCAACCACTTCTTTCTTTCAATTTCAGGAAACTTCTCAATAGCATATCTCAGCATAGTCCTCGGCATTTTCTTGTAATTCTTTTTCAAAAATCCTTCAAGAACATGAACATCCCTCTTCCCAACCTCGCGGAGCATCCATCCAACAGCTTTATGAATTAAATCATGCAAATCTCTAAGCAATATCTCCGATATTTCTAAGGTATCCTTAAACTCACCAAGCCGAATAAAAGCAGCAGTCGAAAGTATTGCAATTCTCTTTTCCCATAAGTTAGAAGATTTTGCAAGTTCATAAAGAATCTCCCTATCTTTATCAATCAAATAATTGCCAACAATATTTGGAGCAGATAAATCAACCAAATCCCAGTTATTAATATTATTTTTATGTGCATTTTTCAAATAAAAATTAAATATTTCTTTTCTTAATTCTTCATTTTTATCCTTACAAACCCTTTCATATTGTTTTATTAATACAAACAAACCAATCATTCTCTGCTCATGAATATTACTGTTTAGTAATTCATCAATGTCTTTCATAGTTAAATCATTAAATTCCTTAGCAATCTTTCTCTGCTCAGGAACAATTATTCCAAGAAATATATCTCCCTCTCCATACTCTCCCCTGCCTGTCTTGAAAAACCTCTGCAAAAGTTTTGCCTTTGAAGGATTTGATTTTTCTTTCAGGACTTTTTCTAATTGTTTTAACATGATAATAAATAAAATAACTTATTTATAATACTTTTTAATTGGTAATGTAAATGATAGTAAGTTATATAGATGAGTGATTAAGATGTTTATGAGAAAGAAAATAAGTAGATGAAGCTAATTCATCAAGGTGACAAATCAACAAAGGCTATAACTCTTAAATTTTATGTATTACCAAAATATAATCTTTTATCTCACCACGTTCTTCCAGAACATTAATTTCTCAAAACCATTACTGCTCTTAAGAGGTTTGATATTTCTCAATCTTCTTAGTTCCTTCATATTTTCAGTAGCTATATTAAATGTAGTAATAGGCATGTGGATATTTTTTAAAATAAAGCTTTTGACTATTGCAGGTTTTTTCTCTGAGATTTCTTTTAAAATTTTTCCAATAGCATTTTGAACAGGTTCTTCTTTTGAATACAAACAATTCTTAATAATCTTCAAAGGAAATTCAGTATCATTAATTTTTATTAGGGGAATTGTAGACATGATTCCCATCCTCTTTAACCAGATATTTTTTGAATTAGTCATTGCAAATATATCTTTTTCCAGACTTCTATTTTTGATAAGAATTTCTCCAGTAATATTTATTGAAACACTGTCTAATTTATCCCAGCTTTTTATGTCTTTTAATTTTGATTTTAAGAATTTCCAGGTATTCAAGTCAAAATTATCCTTATATAATTGCAAAGCATGTATTGCCAATGATTTTTCTTCATGATAACCAGAATTCCATAATTTGTTAAAAACTCTGTAAAATTTTTTTAAATCATATTCTTCATGAAGTCTTTTTGCCAATACTTTTAATTCAGGAACTCTTGTTTCATAAAAAGTATGAGATGATTTAATATATTTTTTTACATCTTCAAAAATCTGCTTATTGCTTAGTCTCTGTAATTGTTTTCTCGATTTATAAACCATTTTATATTTCTTGATTTTTTGAAAAGTTTTTTTCAGCCCCAATTTTCACTTCTTTTTCTTAAAAAATCCCTATCTCCCTTTCATAGATTTTTTTGTGCCAAAATTCCTTTCAACAGAATTTTGAGGTTTTGAAATATGTTTTTGCATAATAGCCTGCTCTTTTGCAAGTTTTAATGTTTCATCTTTTGAAGCTTCTTCTTTTTCTTTTGCTTCTTCCTTTTTTTCCTCTTCCTCTTTTTTTGCTTCCTTGTCTTCTGTTTTAACTTGCTCAGGTTTTTTCTCTTCTTTCTTTTCAGTTTTTTTCTGAGTTTCCTTTGAAATTTTTTCCAGTTTAAGTCTGGCAAATTTTACATGTTCGGGAATGTCAACTAATTCAACTCTGACTGTTTCATTATCATATTTTTTAGCAAGAACCTTGATTTTTGCAGGAGGTTTTCTCATTCCCCTGAATCTTATTTCATTGTTTAACTCTTGTTCTATTTTGACTTTTCTTAAATCCCTGTCATAAAGTTTCATATGCCTTGCTATGAATTTTTTTAATTCTTTAATAGCCCTGTTTGCTCTTTTATGCATTCCAACCTTTAGCCACCCTCTTCTAAGTGGAACAATATATTCTCTTTCCAAAATCATTTTTGGTTCTTTGGTTTTTTTATCTTTAGATTTTTCTGCCATGTTATTTTATCAGTAATATTAGTGCCGTGTTGTGATGTTCATTGATTAATAGAGTTTGTAGTTGCTTTCTTATCTGTTTTACTTCTCACCAACATCTCTTAAGTTTTTACATTACTAATATTAATTGTTTATGTCCTCCTATCCTTTTATCCTAAATGTTGTTTTCTTTGTCTTCTTGGTTTAATTTTTAATTTTGTTCTTCTCCAATGCCTTTTTACATGAGTAACAGCACTTGGATGCACTTTTTTGCCCTTTCCAAATTTTTTTAAAACAACCCAGACAGGGGCCCATCTAGTCTGCTTGTTTGCCTTTGCAAGCTTTATTTTCTTTTGATATATTCTTTTTTGTGTTCCCATGTTATTATTCAGTCAATTTATTCTAACTCTCCTTCTAATCCACCTTTATTTTCATCAATCTCCTCTCTTTTTATATCATATTCTGGAAGAGCATTAAATCCAACTTTCACATTACCACCATCTACTTTTAAAATTGTCATTTGCATGACTTTTCTTCTTTGATAATAAACATTTACACATTCTTGTTCTTTTCTTCCTAAGACTAGCATATTAATTTATATCCTCCATTAATTCTTTTCCTTGTTTAGTTAATCTTCTTCCAGCTCTCTTGCCGCTTTCAATAAATTTTTCAAGCAAGCCTGCTTTTTCAGATTGCTGAAGAATAGTTCTTATTATTTTTCCGCTTGCTCTTCTGAATTTTTCAGGCCGCATCCCTCTGTTTTTCAAACTCCCATACCTTGTCTTTAATCTATTAACTCCAACAACATTATGAGTATAAATTTGCTTTAGAATGCTTGCAGCTCTTCTGTGCCAGAAATCAGTATCCTGGGGAGGCCTTACTTTTGCAGGTCCTGATTTAACATATTGTGCCCAATCAGGCTGTGAAAATTCAGGCATTTCTTTAAGTGCAGCAGCTAATTTCTTGTTATATTCATTTGCTTCCATCTCATATACAGGATTTGATTTTTGATTTGTCATATTTTTTGATTGATTTTATTGTTTTGATATTGTCTATAACTTAAAATATGAGGCATCAGTTGATTTGTTTTGGCTTTTGAATTTCATAGCTTACTCATATCATCTACATAACTTATTGGTTTTACATTACTGATATATTTTAGTATAGTAATTTATATTATTTATTTTCAGACCATGCTTTACAGCACTAGAAGGTAAGTGACCTTCATTATCCTTGAGATAATGAACTTATTTTCTTACCTTAAATCTAAAACATACTAAGAAAAGGGATTTATAAATCTTTGTTTTAATTTATTGTTACCACTA
>JBBSYU010000041.1:0-4726 GCA_038045105.1 Nanobdellota archaeon
AAATCAAAAAAATGATTTCCAATTAAAAAATTTAAAAATCTTAATTTAGGAGTATCCCCAAAATATTCTAAAAATGCAGAGTTGTTATCTTTTTTCATTTTGTTTTATAGCTTATCTTTTAATCTTAAAGATAAATATCTGTTGTTTTTAAATGTTTCTATAAATAGGGTTTGAACTATCAAAAGCAGAAACATTTAAATATATGTTGATTATTATAAATAATATGGAAAAAGAGAAAGCTCAATTAATGTTTAAGTTAGCATTTTCAAAAAAGAATTGGGGTGCAAAATACGACAGGACAGAACACTTTAAGAGATTTCAAAATTTAGATAAAATAATTAAAGAATTAAATAAAATAGGTTGGCTGTTAATTAAACACAAACCAAATTATATTGGAATATCACTAAACCCCTCATATAAAAAAGAGATTATAGAATTTATTGAAATATATCTGCCAGAAGTAAGAGGATGGATAAAATAACAAGAAAACTTATTAATTAATTTATCAGTAATATAAAAACTGATGAGTTATGCAGATGAGAATTAAGAGAGATGAATCAGTTGCCAAAACTAATCAACAGATGCTATAACTGATAAATCATTTATGATGTCAACATTTTTTATTTTGTAAAAATAATAATCTCACCTGATTTTGTTTTAATAAAACTATGTTCTGCCTGGGAAACTGGCTTGTGGGATGTTTCTATTAATTGAGGATAGCTGTGAATAATCTTGTTTTGCTCTAACTCTCTTATTGCCAGTCTTGAAATATTCCCGAATTTTTCCTGCAATTCCCTTAGAGAGAAAGGCAGAGTCTGGTATTTTTCCCAGATATATTCAAGAATTTTTCTTGCTGAAGGGCTTCTTGTATTTTTTGGAGTTAAAATCTGATAGATATTGCTTGCTTGTCCTTCATAGATTTTTCCATCACCAGATGTCGCAAAAGGTTCTATTGCATAACTTCCTTGCTCAATTTTATTTTGATTATTATTTGCATGATTTGGAATTGTAATTCCAGCATGAACATTGTACTGTCCTAATTCATGTCCTGATAAATTTACGACAGGAAGAAATCCTTTTTTTTGAATTGTTTTCTGGATTATATCTCCTATTTCATTTAGAGTTGGATTGTTTTTTAAAATTGATAATGCTTCTTGTAGTGCTTCTTGGCTTGCTTCTATTAGTTCCTTATACTTTTTATCAGGTGTTAAATCCAAGGAAAAAGCAGTATCTGCAATAAATCCATTTACATGAACTCCAATATCAACTTTTAACAAGCCTGTTGCCTTTGTAGTGTCTTCCAATGTTGGATGATAGTGAGCAGCAATATCATCTATTGAAAGATTAACAGGAAATGCAGATTCCCCGCCTAATTCTTCAATTTTTTTATGAATTTTCTGGGCAATTTCAAGAAGAAGCATATCTGGCTTGATTAATTGTTTTGCATATTCAACTACTTTTTTTGCTATTTCTCCTGCTTTGATGTAGGATTCAAATTCATCTAAGTTGGAATTGTTATTATCAATATTAAGATTATCAGATTTAGAAGTTGAAGCAGCAGCAGTTTTAGTTTTTTTGAGATTGTTAATTGGTTTAGAAATAGATTTATCCTTAGATATTTTTCCTCCAGCATGCTCTCTCACTCCATTGTTTCCACCATATGATTTTTCTGTCATGAAAAAAGAGGGTTTTTAGAGTATATAAATGTTTAAAAGATGATTTTTATTAAGGTTTTCTGGATTATAAATTTTAAAATGAAAGAAACTATTGGAGAATTAATTAGCAGGATTAATGAAGAAATAAGAGCATCTGGTGTTAATGATATAGTTATAAAAACTGCTTTGACTCATTTTGTAAAAGCTTATAATAATATTCCTGGAGGAGATCCTGCAAAAGCAGGAGAGGATAGTGCTGCGCTTAATCTTTTAGAGGAAGTATTAGGAAAAGACAATCCTGCACTTCCTGCATATATTGATTTTTATAAGGCTGCAAAAAAAGGTGATGCAAGTATTGTATAATAGCATATAAATGTTTAAATCTTTCATTGATTTGTTGTTTTTATGGAAACTACAGGCATAGGGATTGTTGATAGTTTAAAAAGCTTTTATGATTTAATTAGAGATAGGGATTTTGAAAAAGCAGAAAAGGCTTTTCAAACTCTTGTTGCATGTGCTCAGGGACTTGAAGAAATTGTTGGAGAATATTCTGTAGATCCAAAAAATATCTGTGCGAGAACTATTGGTGCTGCTTGTTCAAAACAACAACATCTTGGAGACAGGAGGCAGATTGATATTTTGTCAGCTACTAATAAATCTTATGAACAGGTTATAACTTATTTAAGAACAGAACTTTTTAGAGCAAAATTTGAATTATTAATGGTTAAACATAAGGATTATTCAGATGTTGCCTTTGGATATTGTGATAAAGAGGGGAATATGATATATACTCCTGCAGTTGTAAAGATTGTTGGAAATGCTGGAAAAGAAAAGGTTGTAGATTTTAAACAATTGAGGAGAATTTATGAATCATCCAAACATGGAGAGAAAATTAAAAACTATGAGATAAGACCAGGTGTATTTTTGTATACATACCCTTTGTTTCATGACAGGTTTCCTGTTGGAGTAGGTTTTTTATTATACAATCCAGAAGTTAAAAAAGAATCTGGGAGAATATTTAGATTTGTTAGAGAAGTTCTAGGAGAAGTGAAAAAAATGAGTGACGATTATAGAATTACTATGAGGGATAAGTTTAGCTAGTTTTTTATCCTTCTCTCTTTAGGCATAAAGTTGGTTATTCTTTCACCTGTTGATTTTCCACAGCCAATGAATTCCTGTTTGTGTTTTAATATTTTCCAGCCCCTATCTGTTTGAATGTCCAAATCATTTCCTTTTAACCATTCTTCTGCCTGCTTATCATTCAATTCAAGAATGTTTTTTGTTATTTGATTCTTGAATAATTGCACACCGTCCAAAGTCGGTCTAATTCCCTCATTCTCTTGCTTTGCAAAATATAATCCAATATTTTCAATTCTTATTTCATTGTCCAAATGATAAAGTTCTTCTTTTGATAAACTTCCTGAATACAAACGAAGTTTTTCTTTTCCAAACTGGATTATTAAATAAGGCAGTTCTTTTACGCCAAACTGCTTGTTTAGTTGCTCTATTATTTTCTCCTTGTCTGATGATGTTAGGGGTTTCATTTTTTCTTCTTTAATACATAAAAATATATTTTTTCTCCAAATATTATTTTTTTATTTTTTTTATGATGATTTATTATTTCCTTGAGTCTGTTTTCAATTTTTTTATTAAATCTTAGATTAAACCATAGTTTCATTGCATTTTTGAGGACTCTAAAAGCTGTTTTTTCATCTGGATAAATGTATTCAGTATTAATATCCTGTTCTCTTATTAAACTGAATTTTTTAGTTAATAATTTCATAAATCTTTTCTTGTTGTTTGTTTCTTTTTTAAAATATTTCTTAGTTAATTTCTTAATTATTGTCTCATAATCTGAATTATTATTACAGGTTATTAAAATAAAAATGCTATCTTTTGGCAGATATTTTCCTATTAAATTAATTAATTTAAAATCTATAACAGGCCAGGCTAAAATATACATATTAAAATTGTTTTGTTTTTTTAAATAATCTTTTACATTCATGGAGATGAATTTAATATTTTTTCTTTTATGCTTTCTAAAATATGTACTTAATCTTTTATCATTATCTAGAGCTATTATTTCTTTTGCATAGTTTGATAGAGGAAATGATAATCTTCCAATACCCGCTCCAATATCTAAGATTGAATAGTCTTTTTTTAAATATTTTAGAATGTTTTTTACTTCTATTTGTTCAATATCATAATATTTACAATCTTCAATAAATGCTTTTAGTTTGTTCATCTTTCTTCCTCTTTATTTAAAGGAGCGTTTTCAAAATCCTGCTTAGTAAGTTTAAAATATTTTGAACAGCAAGAAATTAATTCATTTGATAAAGAAAATTTTGATCCTCTTTTTTTATCAAAATATGTATAAAGAATAATTTCTATGTCTTCTCTTTTTTCAATGTCCTTTATTACCGGGCAAAAATCAGTGTCAGAAGAAATTAAAACTACTTTTTTGATTTCTGGAAAATCTTCCTTTATATGGCTTAAATCAATGGTTAACAAAACATCCACTCCTTTTTGATTGTAGTCTATCTTTCCATTTGAACTAATTATTCTTTGGCATCTTCCTTCTCTTACCGTAATATTTTTATTTTTTGATAAAGAGAAAATAAATTTATCATATCCCTCCTTCATGCTTTTTTCTTTCTTTGTTGGAGGAGTACCCTGAAAGGGAGGAGCAGTGTAATAAAACAAGTGCTCGCATATGAGGTTTTGTTTTTCAGCTATTTTTTTTGCAAATTCAAATTTATCAAACTTTAATCTAATTCCATTGCCCAGAAGTTTAGTTAATTTATCTAAAAACCCCTCATCTATGAAAACTAAAGTCTCTTCCATAGTTAAAATTTACCACCTGATTTCAAACAATTTATTAAGAAAAAAACATCTAGTGACCGCGAAGGATCACTAGGGAACATTCTAAAATAGATAAACACTCCTAGTTTATAAGCATTTCGCTGATTTACTACATATAAAGAATTTAAGGAATCATCCGGCAACCCTTTCGGATCACCGGGGAGCATATTAATATTATTAATATTCTCTTGTTTATAAGGTTTATTGTT
>JBBSYU010000042.1:0-5566 GCA_038045105.1 Nanobdellota archaeon
ACAGCCTATTTATGATTTCTTCCTTATCAAGCTGAGGGTATTTTGTTGCAATAAGCCTGATTACTTTCGCAGCCATTGTCAGTGCCAGAGGAACTTCAACCTTATCCACAGGATCAAGCCCTTTTGCTCTTGCAATTTCAGCAACAGAATAATTTTTCTCAATTTCCTTCCCTAAATTTGAAAAATACTCTTCTGTTTCAGGGCTAAATGCCATCTTTCACCTCCTTTTTCCATTCGCCAACATTTTCTTTTCTATTCTTTAATAAATCATCAAGCATCATAATCTCTTCATAAATTCCCTCTATTAAATCATAATTTTTAGCTTCTTCAAGACTAACCCATGCATGCTCAACCATATCCTTGCTTAATTCAACTTCTCCAGAATCATGATCAGCATATAAACTAACAATTAAAACAGGTATATTATCAGGCCTGATAAAAGTCATGCTTGTCAAATAATTTATATTTTTAATGTATAATCCTGTTTCTTCATTCACTTCTCTTTTCAATAGAGTTTCTAAAATATTATACCAATGAGAACTTGTGTCTTTGGGCTTGTTTTTATAATCAGTGACTTCTAATTTTCCTCCAGGAACAGTCCATTTTCCAGGAAATGCCTTTTCCCAATCAGCCCTCTTTGTGATTAAATATTTTTTATCCTTGATAATGATTCCAGTTGCAACAACATAATGAAACTTATTCTCATCCATTTTTCACCTCTTCCAATTCAATTTCTTTTCCAACCTCACAAACATTTTCCTTTTCTTCAACATTAGGGGTATCAGAAACATCGCTAAAATCAATTATTTTTATTGCGCCTGTTAAAAGATTTAAAATAGGAACCTTGCAGGGTTCAGGATGATTCCCAACTTTTTCTTCAAAGGGAGTTGTTGACTGCCAGCAGGAACTGGCTATTATTAAAGTTCCATTGTATTTTTCAATATCTGCTTTATGCAAATCTCCTGTCGCAACAATATCAGGAACTTCTTTTATAAGCATTGAATCCTCTTCTTCATTTGGAATATAAACCATCTCCCCATGAATCGGCGCAAGATGTCTTCTTAATAAAACATGCTTCACAACTTTTGCAGGAGTCTTAAATCCTCCACCCAATCTCAATTCCTCAACTTCATTGATGATTTTGCTAAAACTTGCACCATGATACATTAGGACTTTTATTCCAGATTTTTTCCCCTCATTCTCAATTTCAACCATGCTTGGATTGCTCACAAGATAAAGATTAGGAATCTTATGCAATTCAGAGCCAAAATCTTTTCCAATAGGTGGCTGAGGTTCTGCAACCCTCACGCCATCATGCTGTCCAGGGCACATTATAATGCTTATGTTTCCGGGTATTTTTTTCAGATATTCAGCCAGTTTATTATACTGTTCCTGCATGTCTTTTATTTTCAGAAATTTTTCCTGTCCAGGATAAATTCCAACACCATCAACATTATCCCCGGCAATAAATAAATATTTTATCTTTTTAAGAATTTTTTTCTGTTCTTCATCACAATCTTTCCCATTTATCCAATCAAGAAATCTTTCAAAATTTTTCTGTAAAAACATGCTTGAGCCAATATGTGTGTCAGAGATAAAAACTGCATAGGCTTCTTTTTCAGAAATATGTTTTTCCTTTAAAAAAGAATCAGGATAAAACAAATCATTCACAAATAAAAATTCCTTGGTTCCGGAGCATCTGAATCCAATAACATCATCCAATAATATTTCTTTTGCTTTATTGTAAATCTCTTCCTTATTCTGATTAATTAATAATTTTATTCTGTCAGTCAAATCCTCTACTTCCAAAATTATATTCTTGTTTTTAGTGACTGATTTTGAACTAACAATTCCTATTACTGAAAAATTTCTATGGTTTTTTCCTATCTTATCGATGGATGTGAGATTTTCCAGTTCGGGTTTTTGCTGGAGAATGCTTTTCAAAAAAACATACCTGTTCCTGAAATGCTTTACAAAGTCCTTCACCTCAAGTTTTTTTGAACTCAATATCGGAGAAGATAAAATCTTTACAAGAGGATGTTTATCACCTCTGCCCTCAATTTCTTCCAGAACAGTTTCTTTTTTTACTTCAACAGAAATAGAAACATTGACAAAAAATCTTTCAATAAGTTTCTTTTTTTCACTATCCAGCTCAAAAAGAATAGGTTTTATTTTTTCAAAATTCTGATTAACCAGGCTTTTAGTTATTATCTTCTTTTGCGAGATAATTGCAATCTTGTTTATTATTTCATTTGCTATCTCCTCATCTTTTAACTCATTAAAAAAATCGAGCATTTCCCTGTCTAAAAGAAATCCCTTTTCCAAAAATATTTTTAATATGTTTTTTGCCATTTTTTAATTTTTCAAATTTTATTCATCACTCATGATTATTTTTTAGTATCATCTATAATCTAAGAGTTTTTGACTTCTATTCATCAGGCTTTGTTTTAGTTGCATCCGCCCAATCTTCTCAACCCCTCTTAGTTTTTTATATTGCCAACAAACATAATAAATCAAAGACTCAAAGCTTCAATTAAAATCTCTTTTGATTTTCTTGAAATGCTTTCAGGTATTGCGAGTTTTATTTCTCTTGTTCTTCCATGCCTTCCATTGCTTATGACTCTTGCATTAATCAATCCAAGCATGTCAAACTCTGCAATAATATCGCCTACTCTTCTTTGAGTCAAATCCTCTTGTTTTGTTTTCTTGCACAAATCCTGATAATAAGCATAAACATCTCCTGTAAAAATATTCTTATGATTTCTCTCAATTAAATCAAATATAGAATACAAAACAAGTTGAAATTGCTTAGGTTGTGTTTCAATTATATCCAATATCTTATCTCTTTCAATTTTATCATTTGCAGAATCAATATGTTTTATATCTATTAATGGGCTTGATTCCCTCTCTGCAATTTCTCCTGCAACTCTTAAAAGATCAAGAGCTCTTCTTGCATCACCATGCTCCCTTGCTGCAAAAGCAGCGCATTTTGCAATAACGCCTTCTGAAACAATATTCGGTTTAAATGCTTCACTAGCTCTTTTTCTTAAAATATCCTGCAGTTGCAGTGCATTATAAGGGGGAAAAACAATCTCCTCTTCAGATAAAGAACTTCTTACTCTCTGGTCAATCTCATCCAAAAATCTTAAATCATTGCTTATCCCAACCAATATAATCTGTGTTTTTGTAAGCTCTGAATTTAATCTCGTGAGATTATACAAGAATTCATCTGAGATTTTTTTAACAGCCTGGTCTATTTCGTCTAAAACTAAAATCAATAGTTTTTCCTCGCTATTTTCAAGAATTTCTATGAATTTTAAATATATTTGTTGTGTAGGCAGGCCTGTTTCAGGAACACGCCCCCCTAGTTTTTTAATAAGTTCAGCAAGTATCCTATATTCCGTATCAGCTACTTTTTTCAATTTGCAATTAAGATATTCTATCCTTAAAATCTTAGAATCTTTTGACCTGGAAGACAATTCATTTGCAACATGCATCATTGATAGTGTCTTGCCTGTTCCTGTTTTCCCGTAAATGAATAGATTGCTTGTTTTTTGCCCTAATAAACTTGGTGCAAGTATAGATGCTATATGGTCTATCTGTTTGTTTCTATGGGGTATCTCTTCAGGGGAATAATTAGATTGTAGGATTTGTTTATTTTTAAACAAACTCCTGCTTCCTACTGAATCAAAAATTTTATCTAAGTTAGACATCTCTTTTTTCCTGGTTTTTTTCTATAATTTTTTAGTTTAAGAAATAAAAACAATTTCTAAGTTTATAAACATGATTATTCTCTAAAATATGATACCCTTATTTCCTATGAAAGAATTATTAACTTGATAGTTAATAAACTTATTTATTGAATAAACAATCAAAAAAACACTAAAATTATTAATATCACCAAATCCTTCAGATTTACACTCCACACTAAGGTGTGGAGTTTATATTGGATTTTGGGGATTTAGAATGAAAAACTAACCTAAAATTCTCCAACATAAATGTTGGAATTAGTTTTTTATTCCAATCTAAAAAACATCAAACACTCACACCTTCTTTTCCACTGGAAAATACTAATCAATCACTAACCTTTTTATCATTTAAATTAGCAAACTAATCAACTATGAAACCATATACTATAATAAATATATCATAATATATATAATATAATATAATTAAATTTATAAATCAAAAATTAAAAAAACAAACTCTTTTTTATAATTCCTTTTTAAATATTTCCATACGAAACACTAGGGTAGGGGGTATATATTAGAAATTTACATTAATATTAACATTCAAAAAATATACACTGCCATCACAGAAAACTTTATAAACAATTTGTGTATACATAAACCATGGCAATTGAAAAAAAACCTCATAAAGAGATAATAAACAAGCCCGTTGTCACAAAAGAGGGCAAAAAACTTGGCATAATAAGGGACATAACATTTGAAACAAGAACAGGTGAACTGATTCATATGGTTCTTAAGGATGTAACACCCTATGCAAACCAGCTTAACCTAGAAAGATCCCAAGAAGGGGAAGTTCTTGTGCCTTATAATTCTATAATTGCAATAGGTGATTTTGTTGTTGTTTCTGAAGAAGATTTAGTTTAGACAATTATAAATTAATTGATTAATCAATTAATATAACAATCTTTAAAAACACAGAAATTTATAAAGTCATTAATAAACAGATAAAAAATATTAGTGATAAAAATATAAGTATTGCAATAAACAGAAAGTAGTTAAGTAAGAGTGAGTTGAGAAGTAAATTACACAATCTCTACAATCACTACTAAACCTCTGCATTAAGATATCAGATATTAAAATCAAAAAAATAACAAAATGAAAATAATAGGGTTTAATCTTTCAAAAATCTTGTGTGAAAAACAGGAAAAAGCACAAGGAAAAATACAGATAAACCAAAACATAAACATAAAAGATATTAAAAAGGAAAAAATACCTATTTCAGATAATGAAATTCTTGTTGTAAATTTTCTTTTTACAATTGATTATACTGAAAATTTTGGAAAAATAGAATTTGAAGGAAATGTTCTTCTTCTTCCTGAAAAAGAAGAAACAAAAAGTTTCTTAAAATCCTGGAAAGACAAGAAAATACCAGATGAATTCCGAACACCTTTATTTAATTTTATCATGGCTAAATGCAATATCAAGGCGTTGAATCTTGAAGAAGAACTCTCTCTTCCCCATCATATTCCCATGCCAAGAATTGAGCCGCCGAAGGAATAATAATCAAAAAATTTAACATAAAATGACAGATTATATTTGTTCAGGATGTAATAATCAAATAACAGAAGGGGCTGTAGCAACAACAGAAGGCTTAAACCCCTTATATTTTCATGTACCAGACAATAGATGTATTGATGCATATAATTCTAGAGCAAAATCGCACGTTATAACATTAAGGATATTACCTTTTTCAGAACTTGAAAAAACAGCTCAAACTCCTGTATAAATATCTGAAAAAATTAATTGAGAATAAATCCGCATTCTTTAAGACAATGTCGTTTACTTAATAAATATTAAATAACTTATAAATTTAAAGT
>JBBSYU010000043.1:0-2737 GCA_038045105.1 Nanobdellota archaeon
TGAAAATGCTCAACTTCAGCAAGATATTCAGGAATTTCCCATAATTCATTTTCAGTTGTCATCCAGTTTATATTGTCAAAAACAGACAAATCAACAGCATCTGAATAACTCCTGAGAGTTTTTTCACCATTATCATTGGTGTATTCATGAAAATAACTCATAACTAATTCCCTTATTGAATTATAAATCGGTTCTCTATATCTAAGAGTAGCATGATTTGTTTTAGATATTGCTCCCCATTTCCTTTCAACCTCAAAAACAGCAATAACATGATCAAAATCTTTTTTTGAGGCAGTCATGTCAACAAGCAAAGGAGGAAAACCATTAACCTGCAATATCAATACAGCAAGAACAGCTCCTTCCATGCAATGGCATTTATTCTCCTTTAGAATCCTGCGAGGAGAATAGCAAGTATCTCCATTTTCCTCAAAATTAATTGGAATTTTATTTATAAAATTCTGAATCTTTCCAGGAGTATTCAAACTCCTGAATAATTTTAATTCTGATGATGTTAAATTGAACATATCTTACTTAGCCTCTTTTTAAAATCTCAATGTTTCTTTTTTTAATAGGGTTATTAAAAATTTAACAAAAGGCACTAAATTTCCACTTTTATGGGCTTCTTGTAAAACTTTATAATATTTAAATTTTCTAGAATTAAGAATGTTTATCATAGGATAATTGTTTTTATGTAAAATAAAATTCATTAGTAATCTTCCAGTTCTTCCATTTCCATCAACAAAAGGGTGGATTTTTTCAAACTCTGTATGAAAATAAGACGCAACAACTAATGGATGAATTTTATTCTTATTTTTAGAATACCATTTTAAAAGGTTAGTTATTTTTTCAGGAACTTCATGAGGTCTTGGAGGAATATGATTTCCAATAAAAACCTGAACAGTTCTATATTTGCCTATTTGAGAAACCAAGTCTTCTCTTAGAGTATTCATTACAACTAGCCTATGCAATTCTAAAATAAATTCTCTTGTTATATCTTCCTTATAGCTTAGTATAAAATCAAAGGCTTTTTTATGATTTAAAACTTCATTAATTTCCCTTAAAGATCTGCTTGAAGGAACAATGTTTTCAAATAATAAATAATTTGTTTCAGACAAGGTCAGTGTATTGCCTTCAATGGCAGTTGAATTATGTGTGAATAATGAACAAAAAGCTTCATATCTATTTTCAAAATTTTCTTTGGGTTCTCTTGAAAAATCTTTTTTTATTTTATCCAGAAATTCAATATCTTTTTTGTCTAAAATCGCCTCAAAAAGATTCAGTTTTTTATCAGCTTCCTTTTCCTTTTTCATTAAGTCTTCCTTGTTTAAATTAACTCCAAGATATATCTTTTTCTTTAAAACCTTTTTATTCTTCTTTATAGATTTAACTCTGTAATAATATTCTCTGCCTTTCTTCTTCTGTATTTCTGTATAAGCCATAATCTAATTATGTCCACTATACTTATAAATGTTTCTATAAGGTAGACATAATATTATGTCCACTATAAAGGTATATTCCAATTCATAGTGGAACTAATAATTAAAAGAAAATAAAAGAATTATAAAATTATTCATAATCTTCTGGATTAGGATATAGCCAGTTTTTCTGCCATAATCTCATCATGAACATTGCAACAATGTTTATGATATAATCTCTCTTCTTCAGGAGTTAATGAACCCTCTCCACCATTCAGCAGCTTTTTCATCTATACTCATATAAAATTCTTGGGAATTTACTTTAAATAAGTTTCTATAGAAAAAATTATCTATTCATTCAAACCTCTCCAGCGCCTCTTTTTCCATGAAATGCATTTCAGCAGGAATAATAAAGCAAAAAGGAGCAGAAATCTTTTCTTTTTTGCCTTTGCTTTTTAATTCTTCAATTTTCCCATAATAAATTTTAGATTTTGAAGTTCCAAGAGAAGAGCAAACAACAATTTTTTCCAAAAAAATATCTTTTTTTTTGCTTGCTATTTTTAATTCATTCAAAGCATCTTCAAAACTCAATCCAATATCAACCAGTATCAAAGAATGAGCTTTGATTGAATTATTTTGAATTACATAATCTAAAAATGAATTAGGAGTAAAATTTTTCTGCCATTTAGGTATTGAAGATATTTTTCCAAACTTATATAATTCTAATCCGCAAGAAGCAACAGCATCAAAAACAGATGCAGAGTAAATAATATATGTTTTAACTTTAGCTTTAGCTTTATCACAATCCATCAGTAATGAAATATGTGTTGTAGCAAAAATAGGAGAGCCATAAACAAGAAGAGCAATATTTTCTTTTTTTGCTTCATTTACAATCTTATCACTCTCAACATCCTTCCTGTCAAGTTTAATTATCTTTTTTCCAATAACTTTTTCCAGCTTTTCAGCAGAATAAGGAAAATCAACAGTATAGATTTCCAAATAAATCTTCTTACATTTTTTGATAGCCTCAATTCCCTCTAAAGTAATTCCTTTTTCATTCAAACCCAATCCTATCAGATATAACATGATAAATTGAGAAAATAAGGCTTTTTATATGTTTCATGGGTTTTAGTAATGTAAATATAATCAGTTATGAATATGGGAAGATTAAGCGAGAATGAGATGCAAAAGCGATTAATGATGTTTAAACAACTTCTAAATATTATGATTATCAATTAAAAAGAAAAAATTAATCTAACAAAGTTGATTAACTGAGAAGAAATCCACAGCATTTATGCCAATGTCATTAAGTTAAGAAAATT
>JBBSYU010000044.1:0-3527 GCA_038045105.1 Nanobdellota archaeon
AAAAATATTGAAGAAATTAAATGTAATGTATAAAAACTAGGGTAAACTTAGGTAAGCATGAATTGTTAATATTTCAGGTAAGTTGCCTATATTACCTGTAGTTAAATATTCTTTCCAGATTTGGTCAACTCTCCTAACAAAAACACCTGCTTTCTTCCTTGCCTGATAGCTTGTTTTACCATTTGATTTAGCCCATAATGTATCCATTAGATTCTTTTTATTGAATTTCATGAATTCATTATTATTGTCCTTATGAAATAGTTTTGGGATAACACAAAAAGAAAAACAATAGAAAAGTTTAAATAGTTTAAACTATTAAATGCTTTATGGAAATTCAAACAAAGATAAGGAAAATTGGGCATAGTGTGGGAATAGTAACAGCTATCCCGAAAGAATTTGTTGAAAAAAATAACTTGAAACTTGGAAATATAATAACTGTAAATATTAATGTAAAGACTCAACCAAATATATGGGGATTGTTAAAAGGTAAAAAAGGCAAGTCAGGTATGACTACTGAACAACTTTTAGAAGAAGCTGATAAGGGCTGGGAAGATTAATTAATGGCATATTTTTTTGATACTTGTGTTATAATAGAAATTTTCAATAGCAATCCTAAATTTTATAAATATAAGGATGAATTCAAGACATTTACAATTTTTAATTTAGCAGAGATATATCATTGCTTGTTAAAAGATTTGGATCATACTGAAGCTAATAAAATTTATTATACCTTAAATTCATTTGCTCAGCCAATTTCAGATGATATATTAACTGAAGCAATAGAATTCAGAATCAATCATAATAGTAAATTAACAAAAAAACAAAAGCCACTCTCATATGCTGATGCAATAGGATATATTTATGCAAAACATAATAATCTAAATTTTTTGACTTGTGATGATCAATTTATTGACTTACCAAATGTTGAACATATAAAAAAATAAAAAGAAGTTGTTAATAAACAGTGCTGAATTTTAGATCAGATTTCTTTACTATACTTACTTCTTTTTTTCTTAACTAATTAAGTATGAATCACCACTTATCACCTCTCTTTTCTCTTATCCCTTGAAAAGTCGTATCTTGGTGAATATGAGTGGTGATTATCATCCTCAAGGGAATTTCTTCCCTTAATACATAAAATCCGAATAAACGGGGTTTATATAAACCCGAGAAAAGTCGGTGTCATACAAAAGCATGTCCTGACTCTTCTGGGGAAAAAGAGGTGATAATAATTCTAATAATAGCAAGTATTTAAACTTTTCGGTATTGTTGTAACTAACAAATGACATCATATATATACTGGATTATAACCTTTGGATGTTATATATATGGTGTAATTACTTATTTTTATGAAATTCTTGGTGTACAGAATAAAAAACTGCATCATTTATGATGTAATCAGATACTGTAGTTTTTCACTCTGTCTCACCAAATCCAAAGGATTTGATGATATTGGTAATGTGATAATCTTAAGAGTTGGGTAAGTAATTTATTAATCGATTTTGCATTTCATACATAACTTCTCAAATATTGCACTTACTAAACTTTAACTTATTATACCTAAACTAGCAGGTAAGAAAGCATTTATAAGCATAATTATTATCCTTAATAACAATCAGAAGAGGCATGTCGTCCTAGCATATTGGTAATGTGTATAATCAGTGAGATATGGGATGAGAAAGTAAGTAGATGAATTCAATTCATCAAGGTTACAGCGAGAATCAATAGACGCAACAATTGAGATAAATAGATACCAAAATATTAACATGGATTTTGAAGATTTTTTACCTAGTAAAGATGAAGGCAGGGAAAATGAAGACTCTGACGAATTATTTGAGGAAAATGAAGATGAAAATAAGGTTGAGGAAAGAATAAGCCTTAATCAGTTCTATGATGTTATTACAAGCAGAAAACCTGATTGGCATTCTATAATCTATGAATTAATAGCTTCTGAAAGGCTTGATCCATGGGATATTGATATTGTTATACTAACTAAGAGATATTTTGAGAAAATATTAGAGCTTGAAGAGGCTGAATTTTATGTTTCAAGCAAGGTTTTGCTTGCTGCTTCACTGTTGCTTAGAATTAAATCTGAATTCCTTCTTAATAGGTATATTAAAAGCATTGATGATATTTTGTTTGGAAGAAAAGACGACAAAAAATATGTTGTTGAAAGAATTGAGATTGACGAGAATGAGCTTCCTATGCTTATTCCAAAAACTCCTTTGCCAAGACTAAAAAAAGTTACATTAAATGAACTAATGGCTGCCCTGAATATGGCAATTGAAACAGAGTCAAGAAGAATTAAAAGAGAGGTTGCAATAAAAAGAGCTAAAAAACTTTCAGCGGTTGATTTTCCTTCATTTAGAAGAATTGATTTAAAAGACAGGATAAAAGGTTTTTATGCTAAGATTCTTACTTCTTTAAAAAAGATTTCAACAGGCAGGGAAAAGCATTTGAATAAAATTTGTTATTCTAATTTGGCTGGAAAGGAGAGAGAAGAAAGATTATCCTGTTTCCTGCCTCTTTTGCATTTAAGCAATACAAAAAAACTATGGATTGAGCAGGAAAGTCATTTAGAGGAAATATGGATTTATTTGTATGAATATTTTGATAAAAACAGAGATAATTTTCTTGAGGAACTGGAGCAGGATATTGAAGAAATGAAAGAGGAGTTAGGTGAATTGAGTGACGAGGATCTGAAAAGGGCTGAAAATATTGATGATATTTCTCAAGAAGCAGAGATTAAAAAAGAATTAAAAAAAGCTATAAAGCAGGAAACAAAAGAAGAAAAAATTGATGAAATTACTGGATTTAGTGATGAATTATGATTCTGCTGATTTTATCAACCTTGTTAACTCATCTGTCCTTAAAATTTGGGTTGTGTCTGAACTAGCTCTTTCTTCTGCATTTTTTAGAGCATCTATGTCTATCTTATCTTCTCTCAAGAAAAATTCATATCTCATTGATGCAAAAATTCTTGTTCCCGGAATTATTCTTGTTTTTTTATGGACTCTTATAGGTTCTTCTTCGCCAGGAGGAATTATAAATAATCCATTTATGCTGTTGTTGTCCAATAAATAAACATTTCCATCTTTAGCATGAGATATATAAAAATGCGTTCCTGAAACATATCCTGCTGCTAATTTTTCTTTAGTAGTGTATGGGTCTGGAGTCTTTGGGTTCATGGTTGGAATATCGCATTCTTTATTTCTTCCAACTTTCATTATAAGATGTTTTGGAAGAATATAACTTTTTTTTCAACTCTATCTTCTAAAACATAAGCTTTGGCTGACATATCATTAATCTGAATCTTCTGATTATAAACTTTTATATTATTTTTTGCTATTGAGTGGTAGAGAATTTATTGTGATATTTTTTAATGAAATATTAGTCTTAGTTGCTTTCATTTATTTTTCACTATTCTTGCTCGATTGTTTCGGTGCTCAACAATCTCGTTGATTTTTATTACTATAGTGAATAACATTAATTTCCGTAACTTTTAATGTTATTCCCTAAATAGTAAA
>JBBSYU010000045.1:0-4289 GCA_038045105.1 Nanobdellota archaeon
ATAAGGCTGTGCAAATGCAGTTCCATTTACCTTGTTTTCAACAGGTATTATAATTCCTCCAATGCCGGTTCTTTGCCCTGGAAGATAAATATCTTTTCCATTCTCTTTAATAGTTAAATCCTCATCACTGGCAGTTCCTCCAGGATAAACCATTAATGTTTGATTATTTGTCTCCTGGGTTTGTTTTTCATCTAAAAGAAATATTCCTATCCAGGAATATCTATCATAATTTTTATCACTTCCAATGCTTGCAAAAGCACCATACTTCCCAATGTCACTTGAATCAATCAATAAATAAGTAGCATTATGATTATATAAGAATTCCAAGGAATCTTTCTGATTATCTCCTGTCAAAACAAGCCTTCCAGTCCAGTAATTCCAGAAAACAATCTTGTTTCCACCATCAGTTACAGTTGCCCTGTTTCCAATGCTCTGAACCCAGTAGCCATAATCCCACCAATGCGCAAAAACAGAATTTTCAGGAGTATCCTCTCTTACCCATTGCATTGCTTTCTGCCACTGCTGATTATAATAAGAAGGCACAAAATTATATGCTTCTGACTTAATTTGAGGATAAAATCCTGCGATTTTACCAGGAATTCCAAAAACTGTAATTAAAGACAGGATAATTACCAAAATCACAAGAGTCCAGATTATAACTTTGAATGTCTCATCCTTGTTTTTTCTCGCTTTTTCAAAAGACTCTATAATTAAATAACTGACAAATATAGGGGCAACAGACCCAAGAACCATGATTAATCTTACAGCGCTTCTTGCAGTAAAAAGAGTAAGAACAAATAACGCAAGCAAAAACAAATATTCAAACTCCATTTCTTCAAATCCCTTCCCACCTCTTTTTTGATAAGAAATATAATAATAAATAAAAAATCCTATAAACAAAAGGGCACTTGAATAATAAAATAATTTGCTTATAAAATTTTCTCCATTAAAAACACTTGAACTCGAATATCTTGAAAATATCATTCCACATAAGAACAATATGTATAATCCTGTCAAAATCCATGAATCCTTCTTTTTCAGGACATTAGTCATATTTTTGAATAGCAGAACAGAGCCTATAAAAAACAGCCAGAAAAATATAGGAATATTTTTTATAAAAGGCCCGAAACTTGCGCCCCACTCTTTAAAATCAGGCTGCCTGTTTTCAGCAACAGTTGTGCTCCATCTTCCAGTAACAGGCTTGAACATAATATGGTTGATATCATCTATTTTATTAAATATGAAAAAAGGCCCGAGCAATAATGTAGCTAAAATAAATGCAAGAACAAGAGTTGCTATCAGAGAAATAATCTTCTTTGGAAGTTTTATTTTAGTTAATCTATCTGAAGCCTTTATCTTCCATAAAATAAAATCAACAATGATTACAAAAAACACCAAGGAAGCCATGCCTGTATCAAGGCTTGTTAAAAAATTCTTTAATGAATACCTATTTGTAAAAATAAAAGTTACTCCTAATGAAAATAATATCCATAACAAATAAACAATGCTCTGTTTTTTATTCATCTTGTTGAGTATGAATGCTGCAAAACTTGCTACCCCCATTGTTACATAGATATATTGAACTCCCCCCCAACTCAAGCCCATTAATGCAGTGGAAATTCCTGATAAAATTCCTAAACCTATTACAAAATAAATTTTTTCAGATTTCCATGCCTTTAAAAATAAATAAAAAGACAGGAACATAAAAAAGAAAGCAACAGATTCTTTTTCAGGAACTCCTGCAACTGTTCTTGACAAAAATATAGGTATGACTATCATGAAAAAGGTGGAAATTATTGCTATTAAATTTGCCTTTAAATTTTTATCCTCAGAATTTTCTCTTGTAAAAATCTCTCTCACAAATAAAAAGAAAACTATTATTGTTAATGCAAAAAATAAAACAGGCATAAGCGCTGCAGAAAAAACAATGTCATTATATCCAAAAACACCTGCTATTTTATGTGTGATAACAATCATATAAGATACCATTTGCAATTCAGTGGTTGTATCAAATCCAAGAGGAACATTCCTCATCATGTCTATTCTCGGCAAACTTCCATTTTCAACAATTAGTTTTGCGTATCTCTCAAACAACCAGGGATCTAAATCAGGTGCAAGTGTCCAGCTATTGGTAGTTATATCCCATAATCCAGGATTTCCCCCATGATCTGTCAGAGGCAGGCTTCTTATGTACACTCCAAGCATAACAGCAATTACTAAAAATAATCCGACCCAAACCCAATTTTTCTTAAATATATTTAATGCTTTTTTCTTTCTTTCCTCAATGATTTTTTCTTCGCTTTTTTTCTCTTCATCCATATTTAATTGTTACAAATAGCTTATTTAAACTTTCCGAAGATTACTAATATTAATTGGTGTCATTTATAATTCAAGATATGTTACATCTGTTGTTAAACGAATTATCAGTTTCTCAATCATGCTCTTACCCAACTTAATCTACTCATGAATATCTTCTCAAGCTCTTGCATTACTAGTATATATGATTTATTAGGATTATAAAAAACATTTTATTCATTGATTATACTGTCAACTTCATCCAAAAGTTCTTCTGCAGAACCTTCTTTTTCAAGAGTGTTTCTTCCGCACCAGGGACACTCTTTCATAGTTTCCTTATTAGTCCTAAATTTGCAATGTTTACAAATATATCCTGCCATCTTTAGTTTTATAATAATTTGTTTATTTTTAAACTTTGTGAGTGAGGGTATTTACTTATCTTTCTGAACAGGCTGTGTCACAATTAATTTGAAAACAAGACATCATCTTCAATTTTAAATATGCTTCTCAGCTCTTACGATTATCTTCATCAAAAAAAATTGTCAATGGTAATATAAAATCATACTCAAAAAATTATCATTTGCTATAATCCTTTTAATCAGGTCAGTTTTGAATTGTGCCACAGCCTGTGAAGTTTCTATAGAAATTATTTGACATTAAGAATGAAGAACAATAATTTCATTATTATTGGTCACAAATAATTTTTCTTTTTATTAGTAATTTACAATTTTAAATAGTTATGCAGGTAATTGATTAAGCGATTTTGCATCTCATCTCTATTTATTGCATCTCTCCACATATGTCAAAAAATTATTACACTTACTATATTTTAGAAATCTTTCCTTAAACTAGGTTTGGAAAGATTTCACTTTCAGAACCCTGAGCAATTTTGAGTGAGGAATATCAGTATTATAATAACCTGTAAGTTATGCAGTGAGTTTCAAAATCGATTAAATTAACCTTTTCTCACTTAATTAACTGCTCACACAACTTATAAGTTTACTATATTTTCAATTATCAATTAAATAATTATAATCAAATCAGAACAATGCAGGAGTTATAAAAACCTCAATAAGTGCAGCAATAAAAAGAATAACAACAGAAAAAATAACAAGATTCAGTGAATCCTGCAGAATTACCCAGAATTTTTCAGAAGCAACATCATGCTTTATTATTGCAATGCTTATTATTCCTCCTGCTAAAGCGCCTGCAAAATAAGAAGCTATTTCAGGAATTCCATGTATCATGTATCTTACTAATCCTATTGGAAGATTAGCTAAGTCTGATTTTGAAAAAATCCCTATTGCAGCGCTTATGACACTTGCATTCCATGCCAGGATAAAAATAGCTCCTGCTCCAAAAACCAGGGAAAAGAATAAGGTAAATATCAATACATAAATATTATTTGCAAAGATATTGACTATTTTCTCCTTAGCTGTTAAAAACCCTGTTGTTTTTGAGACATGCTCTACTCCATATTCAGAAACACATTCATCAAAATGAGCAGGCTTATTTATCATGCAGTAAGTTTCAATCTGTGCTCTGAAATTCTGATTTCCATCTGCAAAAACAATATACCAGAATGAAAAAGCAACTACAAATCCCATAAACAAAAACATAAAATAAACAAGTGCTTTGCAATGTTCTCTCATAAGATTCATAAATCCTCTTTCTTCCAGGTCTTTTTCTTCTTCATTTTTTATTGAAAAGTAAATAAAAGGAATAGAGAACATCACGCAGAAGGTAACAACCAATATCCCTGTGTATTTTGAAAGAACAGGGTCTCCTGAAAAAATCCATTTCACTATAAGCAGAGACACTGTTGCGTAAAACGCACCTATAAAAAACATGTCCCATGGTTGTCTCTCAGCCCTTGCAGGATTAATCAAAAGTTCAAACATGTTGTTGTTTTTTCTCCCTTTATATTATAATATAATCTTTGGCTTTTAAATATTATCTCATGTTAGGAATCAACATATTAAGAAGTTTTTTAT